>NZ_JBEZZG010000011.1:0-243466 GCF_040639085.1 Nonomuraea sp. NPDC023979 | reverse complement strand
GCCCCGGGCGCCTCGCCCCGCCCGGCGCCTCGACCGTGCTTCAATCTCCCCACCCCCCCCCCCCGGGGCCCCGGGGGGGCCCCCCGGGCGCCCCCACCGGCCCGGTCACCGGGTGCCGACGGGGCTCTCCGCCGGCGCCGGGCTCCCGGACGCGGGGACGGGCAGCCTCGGCCACCAGACCCGCCAGTCCAGCAGCAGCGCCACCCCCGGCACCAGCACCGAGCGCACCAGCAGCGTGTCGAGCAGCACGCCGAACGCCACCAGCAGGCCGAGCTCGATCATGAACACGAGCGGCAAAGTCGCCATCGCGCCGAACGTCGCGGCCAGCACCACGCCCGCCGACGTGATCACGCCGCCGGTCGTCACCAGGGCCCGGACCACCCCGCGCGGCGTGCCGATCCGCGCGCTCTCCTCCCGCGCCCTGGTCATCAGGAAGATGTTGTAGTCCACGCCCAGCGCCACCAGGAACAGGAACCCGAGCACGACCAGCGTGGGATCCAGCCCCGGCAGGCCGAGCACCTGGACGAACACGAACGTCATCACGCCCAGCGCCGCCGCGAACGAGACCACCACCGTGGCGATCAGCACCAGCGGCGCCACCACCGAGCGCAGCAGCAGGCCCAGCACCAGCGACACCACGAGGAGGATGAGCGGGATCAGCCTGCGCTCGTCGGCGGCGGCGGCCTTGATCGTGTCGAGGTTCTGCGCGCTCGGCCCGCCCACCCGGGCGCTCGGGTCGACCGCCGCGATCCGGGCGCGGAGCGTCTCGATGGCGGCGTACTCCGGCGGGGTGTCCGGCTTGTGCCGCAGGAGCACCGCGAACTCGGTCAGCCCGTTGCCGAGCTGGCCCTTGGTGATCTGCGAGACGCCCGGCGTGGACTGCGCGGCGGCCCGCAGCCGGTCGCCCGTCTCCGCCTTGCCGATCACGATGAGCGGCTGCCCGCCGAGGTCGGGGAAGTGCGCGGGGATCTGCTGCAGCCCGCTGATCGACTCCGGCTTGTTGACGAACTGGTCCATCTGGCGCAGCGGGCTCGCCGGGGTCAGCAGGCCCAGCGCCATGACGCCGAGCACCAGCAGCGACCCGGCAACGGCGGTCACCCGGCGGCGCGCCACCGCCTCGCCCAGCCGCGACCACAGGCTGGACGCGCTCTGCCCCGGGTCGCCCAGGCGCGGGATCCTCGGCCAGAACGCGGGCCGCCGCAGCAGCACCAGCACCGCGGGGAACAGCGTCAGCATCGCGGCGAGCGCGCTCAGGATCGCCACCGTGGCGACCGGGCCGAGCCCCTTGAGGCTGTTCATGTCGGCCGCGAGCAGGCACAGCAGCCCGGCGATCACGGTCGCGGCGGAGGCGACGACGGCCGGGGCGCTGCGCCGCAGCGCGGTGCCCATGGCCGACAGCGGCTCGTCCTGGAGGCGCAGCTCCTCCCGGTAGCGGGCGACGATCAGCAGCGCGTAGTCGGTCGCCACCCCGAACACCAGGATGATGAGGATCGCCGAGTTCTGGTCGCTGACCGTCAGCCCGAACGCCTCCACCAGCAGGTACGCGCCAGCCTGGGAGAGCACCACGGCCGCGCCCGCGCACAGCAGCGGGACGAGCCACAGCAGCGGGCTGCGGTAGGTCAGCACCAGGATCAGGGCCACCACGATCGTGGCCGCGATCAGCAGGCTCTCGTCGATGCCGTCGAAGACCGTGTCGATGTCGGCCTCGATCCCGCCGGGGCCCGACACCTTCACGTCCAGGCCGGCGGGCCGCTCGGCCACGACGGCGCGCATGCCGTCGATGTAGGTCGCGGGCGCGCCCCGCTCCGACGGGACGGACGCGATGGTGAACGCCGCCTTCCCGTCGGGCGACAGGTCCACCTTGCCCTCGTTCGGCGGGGGCACGCCCGGCTTGCCGAACCGGGCGATCAACGTGTCGAGATGCCGCTTGACCGTGTCCTTGTCCTCCTGGGTGAGCCCGCTGTCGCGCACGTACACGATCAGGAACTCGTAGTCCTGGCCGCGCGGGAGCCGCGTCTCCAGCGCGGTCACCTGCGTCGACTGGGCGCTGGACGGCAGATAGTCCACGACGCTGTCGCTCTTGACGCCGTCGAGCCTGGCCGCCAGCGGCAGGGCGCCCGCGACCAGGGCCGCCCAGATAACGATCATCACCCAGGGCAGTGCCTTGCGGGTGCGGTTCATCGGTGGAACTCCTTCGTCGGTGACGCCGGTCATCCGGACCTGCGCCGGAACCGGTGGATGGCGAGCGGCGCGAAGAGCGCGGTCAGGGCGGCGATCCACACGGCCGACCACATCAGCGGCCGGGCCACCTCCCCGCCGAGCAGCAGCCCGCGCATGGTGTCGGCGACCGACGTGACCGGGTTGAGGTTCACCCAGACCTGCAGCCAGCCGGGCATGGTCTCCGTCGGCACGAACAGGTTGCCGGTGAAGGCCAGCGGAAGAATGATCAGGAACGCGAACTCCGACGCGCTCTCCGCCGCGCGCACGGTCAGCCCCAGCAGCGCCGACCCCCACGACATGGCGAAGCCGAAGCACAGCAGCACCACGACCGCCGCGAGCGTCTCCAGGACGCCGGTCCGGATGCGGAAGCCCAGCAGCATGCCGACGACCATCAGGACGACGATGGACAGCAGGTAGCGGACCATCTCGCCGAGGATCGCCCCGGTCAGCGGGGAGAAGCGGGCGATCGGCAGGCTGCGGAACCGGTCGTAGACGCCCTTCTTGAAGTCGGTGCCGAGCGCGGTGCCCAGCCGCATCGTGGCGAACAGCGTGGCCTGCACGAGCATGCCCGGCAGCGCGAACTGCAGGTAGTCGCGCCAGTCGCCCTTGATCGCGCCGCCGAACACGAACGTGAACAGCAGCACGATCACGATGGGCTGGACGACCAGCTCGATGATCTCCTCGGGGTTGGTCTTCAGGTGCAGCAGGCTGCGCCGGGTCAGCGTCAGCGTCTCGCGCGCGCCGGCGACGGGAACGGTGGTCATCGGGACTCCTCGGTGGATGCGGGCCGGCTCACGGCTCGGCGCGACCGGCGGCGGCCTCGCGCGCGGCGGCGGCCGTGCCCGCCGGGCTCGCCGGGCTCGTCGTGGCCGCGCGGTGCCCGGTCAGGGTCAGGAACACCTCGTCCAGGCTCGGCCGCCGCAACGCCAGCTCGGCCACCTGGACGTCGGCCAGGTCGAGCCTGAGGACCACGGCCCGCAGCACGTCCGGGTCGGCGACGGGCACGCTCACCCGCCGGTCCTCGACCGTGGCCGGGCCGCGCGCGATCTCGCCGAGGATCGTGGCGACCTCCCCGAGGTCCCGCTCGTTCGCCGGCCACACCTCCAGCACCTGGCCGCCGATCTTGCTCTTCAGCTCGAACGGGGTGCCGTCGGCGATGACGCGGCCGTGGTCGAACACCACGATCCGGTCGGCGAGCTGGTCGGCCTCCTCCAGGTACTGGGTGGTCAGCAGCACCGTCGTGCCGTCGGCCACCAGGGCGCGGATCACGTCCCAGAGACCGTCGCGCGCCGCCGGGTCCAGGCCCGTCGTCGGCTCGTCCAGGAACAGCACCTGCGGCCGGCCGATGAGGCTCGCGGCCAGGTCGAGCTTGCGCCGCATGCCGCCCGAGTACGTCCCCGCCGCCCGCCTGGCCGCCTCCGTCAGGCCGAACTGCTCCAGCAGCTCGAAGCTGCGCAGCCGCGCGGTCTCCCTCGGCAGGCCGAGCAGCCGGCCGATGACCAGCAGGTTGTCCAGGCCGCTGATGATCTCGTCCACGGCCGCGTACTGGCCCGTCAGGCCGATGACCTTCCGCACCTTCGCGGCCTGCCTGACCACGTCGAACCCGCCAACCTCGGCGACGCCGCCGTCCGGGCGGGTCAGCGTGGCCAGGATGCGGACGGCCGTGGTCTTGCCGGCGCCGTTCGGGCCGAGCACGCCCAGCACCTCACCCGCTCGCGCGGCGAAGCTCACGCCGTCGAGCGCGCGCGTGGAACCGTACCGTTTGCCGAGGTCGTCGGCCCGGATGGCGTAGGTCATGGCCACCTCCTTACGTGTGTGGGTGTGATCTGAGACGAGGATCGTCGGCGGCCCTGTCCCCGCCCGCACCCCGTGCTGTCCCGGGGCTGTCCCGGTCCTGTTACGGCGAGCCGAGCCGGTGGAAGGCGCGGTTGAAGTAGATGAGCGGATCGCCGTGGCGGAAGCGCACCCAGGTGACCCGGCCCAGCAGGAGCATGTGGTCACCGGCGTCGTAGCGGTCCTCGATCGCGCACTCGACCACGCACATCGCCGCCTCGACCGCCGGCAGCCCGGCCGGGGTCTCGCGGGCGACGCCGGAGCCGAACTTGTCCGCGGCGGTGTTGGCGAAGCGCAGCGCCACCTCGTCCTGGCCGTCGCGCAGCATGCTGACGGCGAAGCTCTCGCACGCGGCGAAGACCGGGTAGCAGTTGGCCGACTGGGCCAGGCACACCAGCAGCAGCGGCGGGCTGAGCGAGACCGAGCAGAAGGACGTGGCGGTGAACCCGTACGGCTCGCCGTCCCCGCCGACGGTGGTGACCACGGTCACGCCGCTGGCGTAGGCGGCCATGGCCGAGCGGAAGGCGTCTGACGAGGTCATGGAAGGTGCACGACCTGTCCGGCATAGTTGAGCCCGGCGCCGAACCCCATGAGCAGCGCCGCGTCACCGGACGCCGCCCGCCCCGAGCGCAGCAGCGCTTCCATGGCCAGCGGGATGGACGCCGCCGAGGTGTTGCCGCTGACGACCACGTCGTCGGCGACCGCGACGTGGTCCGGCAGGCCGATCCTGGCCGCCAGGATCTCGATCATGCGCAGGTTCGCCTGGTGCGGGACGAACGCGGCCAGGTCACCCGGGGCCAGCCCGGCCAGCTCCAGCGCCCGCCGCCCGGCGGGCACCGCGTGCTCCACCGCCCACCGGAAGACGCGCCGGCCGTCCATCTTCATCCTCGGCGGCGGCAGCGTCGGGTCGGCGCGGAAGGCGCCCCACCCGGTGTTCATGCGCAGCGCGTCCCGCGACGACCCGTCCGCGCCGCGCACCACCGGGCCGATCCCCGGCGCCGCCGACGGCCCCACCACGACCGCGCCCGCGCCGTCGGCGAACAGGAACGCGATGCCCCGATCAGTGGGGTCGACGATGTCGGTCATCCGCTCCACCCCGGCGACCAGCACGTACCTGGCCTGCCGGGTCGAGACCATGTCACCCGCGATCGCCAGCGCGTGACAGAACCCCGCGCACGCCGCCGACACGTCGAACCCCGCCGAGCCCGTCGCCCCCAGGTCGGCCGCCACCGTGACGGCCAGGGGCGGCGTCTGCACCAGGTTCGACATGCTGGCCACGATCACGCAGTCGACCTCGCCCGCCCCGACGCCCGCGTGCCGCAGCGCCGACCGGGACGCCGACACCGCCATCACCGCGAGCGTCTCGTCCTTCTCGGCGAAGCGGCGGCTGCGGATGCCGGAGCGGGTCTCGATCCACTCCTCCGTCGAGTCGATCCACTCGCAGATCTCCTTGTTGCTGACCACGCGTCGCGGCCGGTGGACGCCCACCCCGAGAATCCGGCTGTGCGTCCGCGGTGCCGCCAGAAGCTGGCTGGTCATGGCAGTCTCGGACCTCCTTGCGTCGGTGTCGGGCGCATGCTCGCGAGCTCCGGTGGAGGGCAGATCGAGGACCGCTGGAGGAAGCCCGCCTCCAGCCCGTCTCCAGAGGTTCTCCAGCGCCGCCCGTCAGCCTGGCCGGCATGACGGAGTTCACCTTCGACGACCTGAAGCGCGTCGTCAGCACCTGCCTCGGCACCACGGAGGCGGCCGACCTCACCCCCGAGTCCGCCGACACTCCCTTCGAGGAGCTCGGCCTGGACTCGCTGGCCCGGTACGAGGTGGCCACGGTGCTCCAGGAGCAGCTCGGCCTGCCCATCCCCGACGAGGACATCGACCGCATGCTCTCCCCCCGGCAGACGCTGACGTACGTGAACGAAAGGCTGGCCGCCGCCGCGTCCTGACCGATCGGCGGTGTCCTAGAGTCGCCCTGTGGAGTTTCGGATCCTGGGTCCGCTCGAAGTGCGGCGCGACGGCCAGCTGATCGAGGTCAGAGGCGCCCGGCTCCGGGCGCTGCTCGTCGTCCTCGGCCTCAATGTCGGCCAGGTGGTCCCGGCCGACCGGCTGATCGCCGAGCTGTGGGCCGACGGGGCGCCGGTCGACGCCGTCAACGCGCTGCACTCCCTGGTGTCGCGGCTGCGCTCGGCCGTCGGCCGCGACACGATCGACTCCCGGCTCGGCGGCTACGTGCTGGCGGCCGACCCCGACGACGTCGACGTGCGCCGCTTCGAGCGGCTGGCCGCCGCCGGGCAGGCCGCGCTCGCCGCGCAGGACCACTCCACCGCCGCCGACCTGCTCGGCCGGGCCCTGGAGCTGTGGCGCGGCCCCGCGCTCCTCGACGTCGCCGACGCCATGTTCGCCCAGGGCACGATCGCCCGGCTGGAGGAGCTGCGGCTGTCGGCCACCAAGGACCGGATCGAGGCCGACCTCGCGCTCGGCCGACACGCGACGCTGCTGCCCGAGATGGAGGCGCTCGTCGCCGCCCACCCGCTGGACGAGCGGCTGCGCGCCCTCCAGATGCGCGCCCTGTACGCCGCCGACCGCCAGGTCACCGCGCTGGAGGTCTACGAGCAGACCAAGCAGGCGCTGGCCGACGAGCTCGGCATCGACCCCTCGCCCGAGCTGGAGACCACCTACCTGGCCGTGCTCCGGCGCGACCCCCTCGTCCGCGGCCGCCGCCAGGAGCGGCGCACCAACCTGCGGGCGGCGCTCACCTCGTTCGTCGGCCGCGACGCCGAGGTCGAGCTCGTCGAACGCTGCCTGGCCGAGCACCGGCTGACCACGCTCGTCGGGCCGGGCGGCGCCGGCAAGACCCGGCTGGCCCAGGAGGTCGGCGCGCGGGCCGTCCCCCGCATGCGCGACGGCGTCTGGCTGGTGGAGCTGGCCGCGCTCACCGACCCGGCCGACCTCCCGCAGGCCGTCGCCTCCGTCCTGCACCCGACCGAGGGCATCCTGCTGACCGGCGCGCGCGACGGCGAGCCGCCCGCCGTCGGCATCGGCCACCTCGTCTCCATGCTGGCCTCCCGCCAGCTCCTGATCGTGCTCGACAACTGCGAGCACCTGATCGACGACGTGGCCCGGCTCGCCGAGACGCTGCTCGGCTCCTGCCCCGGGCTGCGGCTGCTGGCCACCAGCCGCGAGTCGCTGAACATCGCGGGCGAGCGGCTCGCCCCGGTGCCGCCGCTCACCGTCCCGCCCGAGGTCACCGGCCCGCCGGGCGCGCTCGCCGCCCCCGCCGTGCGGCTGTTCGCCGACCGCGCCCTGGCCGTCCTGCCCGGCTTCGCCGTCACCGAGGACAACGTCGACGACGTCGTACGGGTGTGCCGCAGGCTCGACGGGATGCCGCTGGCCATCGAACTGGCGGCGGCCCAGATGCGCGTCCTGTCGGTCGACCAGCTCGCCGAACGCCTCGACGACCGCTTCCGGCTCCTCGTCGGCGGCAGCCGCACCGCCTTCCCCCGCCACCAGACGCTGCGCGCCGTCGTCGACTGGAGCTGGGAACGGCTGGAGCCCGCCGAACGGGCGCTGCTGCGCAGGCTGGCGGTGTTCGCGGGCGGCGCCACCCTCGAATCCGCCGAGCGGGTCGCGGGCGCCGACGTGTTACCGCCGCTCGGCGCCCTGGTCGACAAGTCGCTGCTGCACGTGTCCCGCGAGCCCGCCGGCGTCCGCTACCGCATGCTGGAGACCGTACGCCTCTACGCCCTCGAACGCCTGGAGGAGTCCGGCGAGCGCGAACGGCTGCGACGGGCGCACGCCACCCACTTCACCGAGGTCGCCGAACGCGCCGAGCCCGGCCTGCGCGGCCCCCGCCAGCTCGCCCTGCTGGCCCGCCTGACCGCCGAGCACGACAACCTGCGGGCCGCGCTGCGCCAGGCCATCGAGACCGGCGACGCCGCCACCGCCGTGCGGCTGGTGGCCGCGCTCGGCTGGTACTGGCGGCTGACCGGCTCACGCGGCGAGGGCGCCGAATGGACCAGGCAGGCCCTGGCCGCCGGGAAGGACGCGCCGCCCCGCGCCACCGTGCTCGCCCTCCTGCTCGGCGGCCTCGACGCCGGCCGCGAGCTGGCCGGGCGGGCTCGCGCCGCCGTCGCCGCCTGGCGCAACGAGGGCGAGCCCGGCGGCCACCCCTACCTCACGCTCGTGGAGCCCGCCCTGGCCATCGCCATGAAGGAGCCGCCGGGCCGCATCGTGGCGCTCGCCTCACGCCACACCGGCGACCCCGACCCGTGGACCAGGGCCACCGCGCTGCTGTGGCGCGGGCTGCGCCGCCTGGACGACGCCGACGAGCAGGCCGACGCCGACCTCGCGGCGGCGCTGGAGGCGTTCCGGGCCGCGGGCGACCGGTGGGGCATGGCCTCCGCGCTGCGCGCGACCGCCGAGATCGCCTCCGTACGCGGCGAGTACGCCCGCGCGCGGGCCGCCTACGCCGACGCGCTGCGGCTGTCCGACGAGCTCGGCGCCCGCCACGAGCGCCCCGCGCTGCTCTACCACCTGGCGGCGATCCAGCTGGAGAGCGGCGACCCCGACGCCGGGCTGGCCTGCCTGAGCGAGGCCCGGGAGATCGCCGAGGAGCTGGGGCAGCCCGCCACCGTCGCCGGGGTGCACCTGCTGCTGGGCAACCTGGCCCGCCGCGAGGGCGACCTCGCCCGGGCGCGCGACGAGCTGGCCGCCGCCCTCGCCATCGTCGACGGCAGCGGGCTCGACCTCATGGAGCTGCGCTCGCTCGTGATGACCTCCCTCGGCCTGCTGCACGCCCGCGAAGGGCTGCTGGAGCAGGCCGAGGAGTCGCACGGCCGGGCCCTGAGCGCCGCCGTGGGCAGCGCCGACGTGCCGATGATCGGCGCCGTGCTGGTCGGGTGCGCCGACCTGGCCGCCCGGCGCGGCGCCCCCGAGCGGGCGGCCGTGCTGCTCGGCGGGGCCGCCGCCATGGCGCCCGGCCCCGGGCTGTCGCGCCACGACCTGTCCGCCGTCATGCGCGTCGCCGCCGACCGGCTCGGCCGCCCCGCCTTCGACCGCCTCTACTCCCAGGGCCGCACCATGGACCGCGAGGAACTCATCGCCTACGGCCGCGCCACCCTCTGACCGCCCGGCCCTTTCCGGAAACGCGCGTCCCTGTCCTCTCCGGGGGCTCGCGCGTACCCGCCCTCCGGTTGCCCCCACAGAGGGAGCGTGTCCCGTACGGGACGGAAGGGGCGTACGCGGAGGAAGGGGTCAGGGGACGATCTCGCAGAGGACCGCGCCGCCCGCGACGGTCTGGCCCACCTCGGCGGCCAGCCCGCGGACCACGCCCGCCTGGTGCGCGGTGAGCGCCTGCTCCATCTTCATGGCCTCCAGGATGACCACCCCGTCGCCCTCCCGCACCGAGGCGCCGTCGGCGACGAGCACCCGGACGACCGTCCCCTGCATGGGGCTGACCAGCGCGTCCCCACCCGCAACCGGCTTGCGCGCGGGCCTGCGGCGCTTCGGCTCGCCCGGCCGCGCCTGGACGGCGGGCGCGGCGGCGGACGGGACGGCGGGCGGGACGGTCAGTCCGGCGGGCAGCGACACCGCCACGCGCTGCCCGGCCACCTCGACCGTGAGCCGGTCGCGCGGCGCGGGCGCCGCCTGCTCGGGCGCGGCCTCGTACGGCGGGATCAGGTTCACGAACTCCGTCTCGATCCACCGCGTGTGCACCCCGAACGGCGCCGCCGGATCGGCCGGGGCGAACGCCTCGTCGTCCAGCACCGCCCGGTGGAACGGCAGCACGGTCGGCATGCCCCCGATCTCGCACTGCGCCAGCGCCCGCCGCGCCCGCGCCAGCGCCTCCGCCCGGTCGCGGCCGGTGACCACCACCTTGGCCACGAGCGAGTCGAACGCGCCGGGCACGGTCATCCCCTCGTCGTAGCCGGGATCGACGCGCACCCCCGGGCCGGTGGGCAGCCGCAGCCGGGTCAGGGTGCCCGGCGCGGGCAGGAAGCCGCGGCCCGGGTCCTCGGCGTTGATCCGGAACTCGATCGAGTGCCCGTGCGGGACCGGGTCGCCGTGCTCCAGCCGCCCGCCGGCCGCGATGCGGAACTGCTCGCGGACCAGGTCGACGCCGGAGACCTCCTCGGTCACCGGATGCTCCACCTGAAGGCGCGTGTTGACCTCCAGGAACGTGACCGTCCCGTCCGCGCCGAGCAGGAACTCGCAGGTGCCGGCGCCGACGTACCCGGCCGCGCGCAGGATCGCCCGCGACGCGGCGGTGACCGACCCGGCCTGGGCGGGGGTCAGGAACGGCGCGGGCGCCTCCTCCACCAGCTTCTGGTGACGCCGCTGGAGCGTGCAGTCGCGGGTGGAGACCACCACGACCGTGCCGTCGGCGTCGGCCAGGCACTGGGTCTCCACGTGCCGGGGCCGGTCCAGGTAGCGCTCGGCGAAGCACTCGCCGCGCCCGAACGCCGCAGCCGCCTCCCGCACCGCGGACTCGTACAGCTCCGGGATCTCCTCCAGCGTCCTGGCCACCTTCATGCCGCGTCCGCCGCCCCCGTGCGCCGCCTTGATCGCGACCGGCAGCCCGTGCTCGCGGGCGAACGCGACCACCTCGGCGGCGCCGGACACCGGGCCGGGCGTGCCGGGCACGAGCGGCGCGCCCACCTCGCGGGCGATGCGGCGGGCGCTCACCTTGTCGCCCAGCAGCGTGATCGCCGACGGCGGCGGGCCGATCCACGTCAGGCCCGCGTCGAGGACGGCCTGCGCGAAGCCGGCGTTCTCGGCGAGGAAGCCGTAGCCGGGGTGGACCGCGTCCGCGCCGGCCCGCAGCGCCACGCCGATCAGGCGATCGGCGTCCAGGTACGTCTCGGCGGGCGTCCGGCCGCCCAGGGCGTAGGCCTCGTCGGCCACCCGGACGTGCAGCGCGTCGAGATCCTGCTCGGCGTAGACCGCGACGCTGGCGAGCCGGGCGTCGCGGCAGGCGTGGGCCACCCGCACAGCGATCTCGCCCCGGTTGGCGATGAGCACCTTACGCACGTGTTCTCCATGATCGTGGTGAGCGGTAGCCGGTCTCCCAGGCCCGCGGGACGGGCCGCCGGGCGGCGGCGGGTCCGGCGGGCGGGGCCGGGCTGCAGGCGACGAGCGCGACGATCAGGGCGGCGAGCTCCTCGTCGGTGAGCTCGGCGCCCTCCACCTGGATCGCGCCCGCCATCAGAACGGCGGGTTCCCGTGCTTGCGCGACGGCAGCGGCTGATGCTTGGCCGCCAGCATCTCCAGCGAGCGGATGAGCGTGCGCCGCGTGTCGGCCGGGCTCACCACGTCGTCCACCAGGCCCCGCTCGGCCGCGTAGTAGGGGTGCATCAGCTCCCGCTTGTACTCGGCGATCCGCTCGGCGCGCACCGCCTGCGGGTCGGCGGCGGCGGCGATCTCCCTGCGGAAGATCACGTTCGCCGCGCCCTCCGCGCCCATGACCGCGATCTCGTTGGTCGGCCAGGCGTACGACAGGTCCGCGCCGATCGAGCGGGAGTCCATGACGATGTACGCGCCGCCGTACGCCTTGCGCAGGATGAGCTGGACGCGCGGCACGGTGGCGTTGCAGTAGGCGTACAGCAGCTTGGCGCCGTGGCGGATGATGCCGCCGTGCTCCTGCTCGACCCCGGGCAGGAAGCCGGGCACGTCCACGAGCGTGACGAGCGGGATGTTGAAGGCGTCGCAGGTCTGGACGAAACGGGCGGCCTTCGCCGAGGCGTCGATGTCCAGCGCGCCCGCGAAGGACGCGGGCTGGCTGGCCACCACGCCCGCGACCCGGCCGCCGAGGCGGGCGAAGGCGCAGATGACGTTGGTGGCCCAGCCGGCGTGCACCTCCAGGAAGTCGCCGTGGTCGACGATCTCCTCGATGACGTCGCGCATGTCGTACGCCCGGCCGGGGTCGGCGGGCACCAGGTCGAGCAGCCGGTCGTTGCGCCGGTCGGCCGGGTCCTCCGGAAGCTGCTCGGGCGGCAGCTCGCGGTTGTTGGACGGCAGGAACGCGAGCAGGTCGCGCACCGTGGCCAGGCACTCCTCCTCGTCGTCGCAGGCGAAGGCCGCCACGCCGGAGACGCCCGCGTGCACGTCGGCGCCGCCGAGCTCGGCGTGGGTCACGCTGGCCCCGGTCACGGCCTCCACCACGTCGGGGCCGGTGATGAACATCTGGGCGATGTCGCGCACCATGAACGTGAAGTCGGTCAGCGCGGGGGAGTAGGCGGCCCCGCCCGCGCACGGCCCCATGATCACGCTGATCTGCGGCACCACCCCGGACATTCGGGCGTTGCGCTGAAATATCCCGCCATATCCGGCGAGGGCGGTGACGCCCTCCTGGATCCGCGCCCCGGCCCCGTCACAGAGCCCGACCAGCGGCGCGCCCGCCGCCTCGGCCAGGTCCATCAGCTTGTGGATCTTCTGCGCGTGCGCCTCGCCGAGCGCGCCCCCGAACATGCGGAAGTCGTGCGCGTAGGCGAAGACCGTGCGCCCGTGCACCTGGCCCCAGCCCGTCACCACGCCGTCGGAGTACGGGCGCTTGGCCTCCATGCCGAACCCGCGTGCCCGGTGCCGCCGCAGCGGCTCCACCTCGGTGAAGGAGTCCTTGTCGAAGAGCAGGTCGATGCGCTCGCGCACGGTCAGCTTGCCCTTGCGGCGCTGCAGGCCGGTCTCCCGGTCGCCGGGCCCCTCCAGCACCCGCGCCTTCAGCCGGGCCAGCTCGGCGTCCCGCTCCCGCATGCTCCCGTCCGCGCGCCCAGCCGGTCCGCCGGGCCGTTCGTCGAGTGCCGTCATCCCGTCTCCCCCTCCCCGAACCAGGTGCGCAGCGCCCCGGTGAGCGCCTCCGCGCGGTACGCCGCCCCCTGCGGCAGCACCCAGGCCACGCAGCCGTCGGGCCTGAGCAGCATCGCGTCCACCCCGTCCACCTTGGCCCGCGCGGTGACGGTCCCGACGCGGGCCGACCAGGGCGCGATCCCGGCGCGCACCTCGGCCCTCCCGGCCAGGTCCAGCAGCAGCCCCCGCCCCCGGCCCAGCCGGTCGCGCAGCGTGGTGGCCGCTCCAGCAACCGCGCCGTCCAGCGGCAGGTCCGGGCAGAGGGTGCCGGCCAGCGGATGGTCGTCGCCCACGGCGTAACGGACCGACTGGCCGGTCTTCATGTCGACGATGCGCCGGGTGACCGGCTCCAGGCCGGTGAACTCGGCGAACAGCTCGCGCAGCGCCCGGCTCTGCGGGTCGGGCCGCATGAGCGCGGCCTGGGCGCGGGTGTTGTCCAGCAGCCCGGCGGCCACCGGGTGCCGCTCGGCCGTGTAGGTGTCCAGCAGCCCTGCGGGAGCCCAGCCGTGGACCTGGGCGGCCAGCTTCCAGCCCAGGTTCGCGGCGTCCGCCAGGCCGACGTTGAGCCCCTGGCCGCCGAACGGCGCGTATACGTGCGCGGCGTCGCCCGCCAGCAGCACCCGGCCCCGGCGGTAGGTGGTGGCCTGCCGCGCCTCGTCGGTGTAGACGAACCCGGACAGCAGCTCGTCGATGACCACCTCGACCCCGCTCACCCGGCGCACGCTGGCCTCCAGGTCCGCGAGCGTGAGCGGCGCCGCCGGATCGGCGGGCGGGCCGTCGAACTCGACCGACGCCACCCGGTCGGCGCCGAACCCGGCGAAGACGAACACGCCGCGCTCGGTGTGGTGGAAGCCGCGCGGCAGCGCCCGCCTGGCCTCCTCCGACAGCCGTACGACGCCGTCGCGGCCGGTCAGGCTGCCCGGCGTGCCCGCGAAGCCGAAGCCCGCCAGCTCGCGCACGGTGCTGCGCCCGCCGTCGCAGCCGGCCAGGTAGGCGCAGCGCAGCCGCAGCGCCCCGGCCGGGGTGGCCACGTCCACGCTCACGCCGTCGCCGTCCTGGGACAGGCCGGTGACCTCGTGCTCGCGGCGCACGTCCACGCCCAGGCTCCTGGCGTGCCGGGCGAGGATGTCCTCCAGCGCCGGCTGGTCGACGCGGACCCGGCGGCGGTCGGGGTCGGAGGCGAGCGACGGGTCGAGGAAGATCCCGCCGAAGTGCTCGCGCGGGCCGCCCGGCTTGCCGGTGAGCCGCAGGTCGCGCTCGTTCGCGGCCTCCTCGGCGGCGCGCAGCTCCGCGCCCAGGCCCAGCCCGCGCACCGCCTCGGCCGCCAGCGGGCCCATCGAGCCGGCCTTGACCGCCCGCTCGGGCCGGGCCCGCCGCTCCAGCACGAGCACCGCCACCCCGGCGGCGCGCAGCTCGCAGGCGAGCATGAGCCCGACCGGGCCGCCGCCCGCCACGACCACGTCGAAGTCGTTGGTCATCTCAGCTCCTCAATCGTCTAGATCACGGTCACGGCGTCGTCGAACTCCAGCCTCGGCAGCCGGGGCGGCGGCGTGCCCGGCACGGGCCTGCCCAGGTTCAGTACGGCCAGCGTGGTGTGCCTGCCGTCGCCGAAGAACTCCTTGTCGAGCCCGCCGGGGTCGAAGCCCATCGTGGGCGCCGCCGCCAGCCCGGCGGCGCGCACGCCGAGGATCAGGTACGCGATCTGCAGGGCCGCGTTGAAGCGGGCCGACTCCTCGCGCACGCGCGGGTCCTCGAACAGGCGCGCCGCGTCCGGCCGGCCGGGGAACAGCTCCGGCAGCCGCTCGTGGAAGCACAGGTCGGCGGCCAGCAGCGCGGTCAGCGGGGCCGCCGCCGTCCTGGCCCTGCCGGGCCCGGACATCCACCGGACCGCGTTCGCCCTGGCCTCGGCCGAGCGCAGGAGCACGATCCGCAGCGGCTGCTGGTTCATCGAGGTGGGCCCGTACCGGACCAGGTCGTAGACGGCCCGGACCAGGTCGTCGCCGACGGGCTCGCCGGTGAACACATCGACCGTGCGGGCCTCGCGGAACAGCAGGTCCTGCGCGGCCCGGTCGAGCAGCAGCCCGAAGGCGTCCTCACCCATCGCCGAACCACCTGGCCAGGGCCGAGGGCAGCCCCTCGTACGGGCGCCCGTCACCGGCCGGCAGCACCCAGGCCACGCAGCCGTCGGGCCTGACCAGCGCCGCGTCGATCCCGTCGAGCCCGGCCCCGGCGGTGACGACCGCGACCCGGTCGGCCCACGGCGCCGCCGCGGCGCGCACCTCGGCGCGGTCCGCCTGGTCGAGCAGGACGCCCCGGCCCCGGCCCAGGTGGTCGAAGAGCCGCTTGCCCGTCGACAGCTCCAGGTCCGGCAGCAGCGTCCCGGCCAGCGGATGCTCCCCGCCCAGGTCGTAGCGGACGGACAGGCCGGTCACCATGTCGAAGACGCGCCGGTTGACCACGTCGAGGCCGAGCACGCCCGCGAACAGCTCGCGCAGCGCCCGGCTCTGCGGGTCCGGCCGCATGAGCGCCGTCTGGGCGCGGGTGTTGTCCAGGAGCCGCGCCGCCACCGGGTGCCGCTCGGCCGTGTAGGAGTCCAGCAGCCCCTCCGGGGCCCGTCCCTGGACCTGCGCGGCCAGCTTCCAGCCCAGGTTGGCGGCGTCGACCAGGCCGACGTTGAGCCCCTGGCCGCCGAACGGCGGGTGCACGTGCGCGGAGTCTCCCGCCAGCAGCACCCGGCCCAGCCGGTACGTGGCCGCCTGCCGGGTGTGGTCGGTGAAGCGGACGCCGGACAGGAGCCGGTCGATGGCCGCCTCGGTCCCGCTCACCCGGCGCACGCTCTCCTGGAGCTCCTCGGCGGTCAGCGGCGCGTCGCGGTCCTGCGGCGGGCCGCCGAACTCCACGGTCGCCACCCGGTTGGCGCCGAAGGCGGCGAACAGGTAGCCGCCCCGCTCGGTCAGGTTGAAGCCCGGCCGCAGCCCGCCCGCGCCGGCCATGCGGACCAGGCCCTGCCTGCCGGTGAGGGTCGGGTCGGTGCCGTCGAAGGCGAAACCGGCCAGCTTGCGCACGGTGCTGCGGCCGCCGTCGCAGCCGGCCAGGTAGGCGCAGCGCAGCCGCAGCTCGCCGCCCGGGGTGGCGACCTCGACGCTCACGCCGTCGCCGTCCTGGGACAGGCCGGTGACCGTGTGCTCGTGCCGCACGTCCACGCCGAGCCGGCCGGCGTGCTCGGCGAGGATGCGGTGCAGGGTGAGCTGGTCCACCCGGACCCGGCGGCGGCCGGGGTCGGACGACAGCGCCGCGTCGAGGGGCAGCCCGGCGAAGTGCTCCGGCGGCCCCGCGTGCCCCGGCGCCCGCCCCCCGGGAGCTCCCGGCGGGCCACCCCCCGGTGGGCCACCGCCCGGCCGTCCGGCCGGGGCGGCGGACAGGAGCTTGGCCAGCATCTCCTCGTCGCGCCTGATCGCCTCGGCCTCGGCCTCCATCAGCGCCTCGCCCAGCCCGAGCCGGGCGACGGCCTCGGCCGCCAGCGGCCCGATGATGCCCGCCTTCGGCATCGGGTCCGGCTCGGGGTCGCGTTCGAGGACGAGCACCGTCACGCCCGCCGAGCGCAGCTCGCAGGCCAGCATCATCCCCACGGGCCCCGCGCCCGCGATCACCACCTCGTGGAAGCCCCCGGTCATGACCGCCCCTCGCCGTCCGTGCGGGTCAGCGACACGACGAGCACGTCCCGCTGCGCCCGGCCCCCCGCCTTGGGGGTGAACGGCGTGCAGTGGTGGGTCAGCGCCCGGTCGTCGAGCAGCAGCGTCTCGCCCGGGTTCAGGCGGCGCTCGAAGACCAGCGAGGTCTCGTCCTCGGCGGTGGCCAGCATGTGCACGGCCCCGTTGACGTTCTCCTCTGCGACGACGGTGACGAGCACGTGGTCGCCGCCGCCCTGGTGGAAGCCTTGGGACGGGTGCGCGTTCTGCCGGTCGTCGGCGTAGTTGCGGACCTGGAAGACGGTCAGCGCGAACTCCTCGCCCGGCAGCCACGCGCGCACGCGCGGGTCGCCGACCTGGGCGGCGACGAAGTTGCGCACCGCGGCCCCCAGCGGGTCGTACGGCGAGCCGCCGTCGCCCTCGTGCCAGGTGACGGCGGTGCCCTTGACCTGGCCGGTGCCGGTCGCGACGTGGCGGACCACCTCGTCGTCCTTGAAGCCGACGTTGGCCGACAGGCCGGAGAAGCTCGCCACGAGCCCTTCGGTGATCTTGTCGATGCTGCTGAACGTGCGATGGAACATCAGCTCTCCTCCATGATGGCGACCACCCGGGTCCAGCCGGCTCCCGCGCCCGCGATCGACACCGGGAAGCACGAGACGTCGAACCCGGTGGCGGCGGGCAGCGTCCCGAGCCCGGCCAGCTTCTCCAGCTGCAGATACTCCTTGCGCCGCCCGTAGACGTGGGCGGGCCACAGGCACGCCTTGTCCCCGGTGCGCTTGTAGTCCTCGACCATCGCGCGCATCGGCCGGTCCAGCCCCCACGCGTCGATGCCGATGACCCGCACGCCGCTCTCGACCAGGAACTCGGTGCCCTCGCCGGACAGCCCGGCGTAGTCGGTCAGGTAGCGGGCGCTGCCCCACAGCGCGTCGGCGCCGGTCCACAGCAGCACGATGTCGCCGGGGGCGAGCCGGTGCCCGGCCGCGTCGAGCGCCGCCGTGAGCCGTTCGACGGTGACGGCCTCGCCCGAGGGCACGTCGCGCACGTCCAGGCGGACGCCGGGCCCGTGACACCACTCCAGCGGCACCTGGTCGATGCTCCTGGCGGGCCGGCCCGCCGTCAGCGGGCCGTAGTGCAGCGGCGCGTCCATGTGCGTGCCGGTGTGGGTGGTCAGCGTGACCGTCTCGTTGGAGATGGCCATCCCGTCGGGGAAGTCCTCGGGGCTCAGCCCGAGGACGATCGCGCCCGTACGGTGGTCGAGCAGGTCCACCGTCACCGGCGTGGCCTCGCTCGGCGTGTCGCGGGTGGCGACGCTCAGGTCGTAGAACCGCTTCACGCGACCGCGCCGGCGGCGAGCCGCTCGGCCTCCGACTTGACCGCGCCGAGGTCGGCCACGCTGTTGCGCTCGACGGCCGCGCGCAGCATCGTGTCGGCCTCCTCCGGCGTGAACCGGCCCGCGACCTTGCCGCCGACCGGCTCGCGCGCCTCGTAGTCGTGCGTCAGCACGAGCTGCGTGCGGTCCTCCCCGAACGGGAAGGCCCGCCACTCGCCGCCCATCCGCCCGACGATCGGCGCGGTCTCCAGCTGCCGGTAGGCGATGACGCGCCGCCCGGCGTCGATGTCCCTGCGCGACACCCAGGTCGCAAGCTCCCCGCTGACGTCCACCAGGAACCGGGCGATCTGGTACGTGTCGTCGCCCTCCAGGATCGTGACCTCCTGGGTGGGCGGGAAGATCCTGGCGTACCCCTCCACGTCGACCAGCAGGTCCCAGACGACGCTGACGGGGGCGTCCACGGTCACGGTGTGCTCGGCGTACGGCATGGCGCTTCCTCCTTCGCTGGGTCAGACCGACAGGGGCTCGTGGTTGGCGTAGGCCGCCTCGAACCGGAGCTTCTGCTTCCACTGCGTGGTGAAGTCGTAGACCTCGGGGATCTCGGAGAACGTCTTGAGGTCCTCCAGCGTCTCGGTGGTGAACTGGGCGATCTTCGAGGCGGTGATGCCCCGGGAGCGCTCGTCGGCGGGCAGCCACAGGTGCGGCCGGTAGTCGAAGCCCTTGACCAGCGGGTTGCGGTCGAGCAGCTCCTTCATCGCGGTGAAGAACTCCTCCTGGTCGCCCTCGGTCGCGGAGGCGGGGAAGCGGTAGATCAGGGTGTGCACGATCATGACGTGGTCCTTCCGGAGGTCAGCGGAACAGGGACGGAACGGGCGGCGCGCGGTCAGGGGACGGTCACGCCGGAGACGAAGTCGAGCAGGGCGCGGGGCGTGGTCAGCTCGGCCACCTGCTCGTCGGGGATCCGCACGCCGAACTCGGTCTCGATCCGGGCGGCGGTCTCCATCAGGGCCAGCGAGTCGTAGCCCAGGTCGGTGAAGAGCTCGTCCAGGATGTCGCCGCCGAGGTCGACGTGCTCGTCCTCGCCGGCGCAGGCCACCATGATTCTGCGAAGGTCGTCGAGAGTCATTTCTCCTCTTTCCGAGGTACGGCTTCCGGATGTTCGGGCTTGCGAAGGACGACGGCGGCGTTGAAGCCGCCCTTTCCGCGCGCCAGGACCAGCGCGTGGGTGAGCGCCGCGCTCCTCGGCTCGGCGCCGCGCACCAGGTCGATCCGGTACGCGGCGGGCACCTCCCCGGCGTGGGGCACGGGCGGGATGACCCCGTCGCGCAGCGCCAGCAGCGCGCACACCACGTCGAGCGGCCCGCTCCCGGCGTACAGGCGGCCGGTCAGCGCCTTGGGCGCGGTCACCGGGACGCCCCCGGGTCCGAAGACGGCGGAGATCGCCGCGGCCTCCTCCCGGTCCAGGAACGGCACCCCGGCGGCGTCGGCGAAGACGACGCCGATCTCCCCGGGCTCGGTGCCCGCGTCGGCGAGCGCCTTGCGGATGGCCTGCTCCAGGCCGGGCGGCCGGCCCGAGCCCGGCCGCGGGTCGAAGGTGGCGGCGTACCCGGCGACCTCGCCGTAGACCTTGGCCGCGCCGCGCCGCAGCGCCGCCTCCCGGTCCTCCAGGACGAGGATGGCCCCGCCCTCGCCGGGCACGTAGCCGTCCGCCTCCCGGGTGAAGGGCCGGTAGGCCAGCTCGGGGACGGGCTCGCGGCTGAGCCTGCCGCTGGCGATGTGGCTCACCCAGCCCCACGGGTCGAGCGAGGACTCCACGCCGCCCGTCACGATGTGCGGGGTGCCGCGGCGCACCGCCCGCCGGGCGTGGCCGAGCGCGTCCAGGCCGCCCGCCTGCTCGGCCACCAGCACCCCGCCGGGGCCGCGCATGCCGTGCCGGATGGAGATCTGGCCGGTGTTGACCGCGTAGAACCAGGCGAAGGACTCGTACACGCTGACCGTCTGCGGGCCCTGCGTCCAGAGCTTCTGGATCTCCCGGTGGGTGAACTCGAAGCCGCCGGAGGCGTTGGAGGTGACCACGCCCATGCTGTACTCGGGCAGCTCGGCCGGGCGCAGCGCGGCGTCCTCCAGCGCCCACTCGGCCGCCGCCAGCGCGAGCCGGGTCACCCGGTCGGTCTGCGGCATCAGCCTGGAGGGGATGTGCTCCTCGGCGACGAACCCGCTCACCTGCCCGGCCAGCGTCACCGGGTAGCGGGGGCCGCCGCCCCGGGGGTGCCCGCCGGCGTGTCCCTCGGCGTGCAGCGGCCGGATGCCGCTCTCCCCGCGCAGGGTCGCCGCCCAGAACTTCTCGGCGCCCAGCCCGTTGGGGGCGATGACGCCCAGGCCGGTGATGACGGCCGTGGCCGGCCCGCCGGTCCGCTCGCCGGGCGCGGCGATCGTGGTCTGCGTCATGGCGTCAGCTCCCGTTCCCGGCGCGGCTGAGCAGCATGGCGCTCTGGAAGCCGCCGAAGCCGCTGCCCACCGACAGCACCGTGTCCACCCGCTGGTCGCGCGCCTCGATCGGCACGTAGTCGAGATCGCATTCGGGGTCGGCCTCCGTCAGGTTGGCGGTGGGCGGCACCATGTCGTTCTCGATGGCCAGGGCGCAGGCGACGAGCTCGATCGAGCCGATCGCGCCCAGCGAGTGGCCGATCATCGACTTGATGGAGCTGACCGGCGTGCGGTAGGCGTGCTCGCCGAGCGCCCGCTTGAACGCGGCGGTCTCGTGCCGGTCGTTCTGCTTGGTGCCGGAGCCGTGCGCGTTGACGTAGTCGACGGCGTCGCCGTCCATGCTCGCCTCGGCCAGCGCCGCGTTGATCGCCTCGGCCATCTCGCGGCCGTCGGGCTTGAGCCCGGTCATGTGGTAGGCGTTGCAGCGGGTGGCGTACCCGTTGATCTCGGCGATGATCCGCGCGCCGCGCCGCCGCGCGTGCTCGTACTCCTCCAGCACCAGCATGGCCGCGCCCTCGGCGAGCACGAAGCCGTTCCTGGTCCGGTCGAACGGGCGCGAGGCGTGCTCGGCGTCGTCGTTGCGCGGCGTGGTCGCCTTGATCGCGTCGAAGCACGCCACGGCGATGGGGGAGATGGGGGCGTCGGTCGCGCCGGCGAGCACGACGTCGGCGCTGCCCTCCTTGATCAGCTGGTGGCCGTACCCGACGGAGTCGAGGCCCGAGGTGCAGCCGGAGGAGACGATGGCCGCCGGGCCCTCCGCGCCGGCGATCCAGGCGACCTCGGCCGCGATGGCGCTCGGCACGAAGTAGTCGAACAGGTGCGGCGAGGCGTACCCGGGGTCGACGAACCAGTCGTGGCCCGTGTCCGACAGCACCAGGTACTCGCGTTCGAGGCTGGTGGTGGCGCCGACGGCGGTGCCGACGCTGACCGCCACCCGGCCCGGGTCGAGGCCGGCCGCCTCCAGCCCGCTGTCGGCGACGGCCTCACGTCCGGCCACCACCGCGAGCTGGGTGGCGCGGTCCATCCGGCGGATCTCCCGGCGCGTCAGCCCGGACGCCTCGGGATCGAAGTCGCACTCGGCCGCCACCTGGGACCGGAAGGGCGAGGGGTCGAAGAAGGAGATCCTGCGGGTGGACGTCCGCCCGGAGGACAAGAGCTCGAAGAAAGACTTCGTCCCCGCACCACCGGGCGCGCGTACGCCCATTCCGGTGATCACGGTTCGTCGGTCCATGAGACGCACACGCTCCTTTTGCGACATCGGCTGTCGCAGGTGAACATGTGCGACGGTCCTCGAGCGCCGCTCGAGGACCGTTGGGGTCCCAGCCTGGCGTTCCGCCGGTCAGGCGTCGCGCCGGCGCAGCGTCCAGGCGGCGAGCCCGAGCAGCGCCACGAGGTACGCGCAGAACACGAGGAAGCCCGGCAGCGGCGCCAGCACCCCGCCGGCCTGCGTCTCGGCCATGAACGCCTTGCCCGCGGTGGCCGGCAGGTAGGGCGTGACCGCGTCGGCGACGCCCTCCGGCAGCAGCATCCCGGCCAGCGAGTCGAGCAGGAAGACGGCGAACGACACGACGGAGACCGCCATCGCCGTGCTGCGCATCAGCGTGGCCAGCGCGATCGCCGCCACCCCGACCCCGGTCAGGTACACCGGCGCGGCCAGCACCGCCCGCAGCACGCCCGGGTCGCCCAGCGACGGCGCGACGCCGTGCGCGCCGAGGAGCGCCGACCCGGCCAGGAACGACACCAGCGAGGAGAGGAGCATCAGGGCGAGCACGACCCCGGCGAAGACCACGCACTTGGCCCACAGCACCGGCAGCCGCCTCGGCACCGCCGAGAACGTGGCGCGGATCAGCCCCGTCGAGTACTCCGACGACACGTACAGCACGCCGAGCGCGCCGATGAGCAGCTGGGCGAAGGCGACGCCGCCGAGGGTGGCGCCGGTCGGGGTGCTCGGCTGGAACGGCGGCCCGTCCGGCTCCAGCGTGCCCGCCGCCAGCGGCTCGGCCATGGCGCCGGCGGTGATCAGCCCCACGCCGACGAACACGACGACCGACAGCAGCAGGGCGACGGTGGTCGAGCGCACCGACCTCAGCTTGATCCACTCGCCGTTGACCGCGCGGGCCAGGCTCACGCCGGGCGCCACCGCCGCGGCGCTCGCGGGATGGCTCACGGGCCGGCTCATGACGCGATCCCTACGCCGGTGGGCGCGCGGAACTCCACCGACAGGCCCGTCAGCTCCATGAACGCCTCCTCCAGCGAGGCCCGCGCGGTCGTCAGCTCGTGCAGCGGCAGGCCGCACGCCGCCGCCTCGTCGCCGATCCGCTCCGCCGGGACGCCCTCGATCTCCAGCAGGTCGTCGTGCCGCCGGGTGATGGTCACGCCCGCGCGCTGGATCAGGTTGCACAGCCGCACCGGGTCCGGAGTGCGCACCAGCACCCGCATCCGGCGCTCCGACACCGACCTGATCAGCTCGCCGACCGGCTCGTCCGCGATCAGCCTGCCCTGCCCGATGACCACGACCTGCTCGGCCGTCTCGGCCAGCTCGCCCATCAGGTGCGACGACAGGAACACCGTCCGGCCCTCGGCCGCCAGCCCCTTGAGCAGCCTGCGGATCCACACGATGCCCTCGGGGTCCAGGCCGTTGACGGGCTCGTCCAGCACGACCGTCGCGGGGTCGCCGAGCAGCGCCGCGGCGATGCCCAGCCGCTGCGCCATGCCGAGGGAGAAACCGCCCGCCCGCCGGTGCGCCACCTCGCTGAGCCCGACCAGCTCCAGCACCTCGCGGACGCGCCGCCGGGGGATGCCGTTGGTCGCCGCCAGCGCCGCCAGATGGTTGAACGCCGACCTGCCCGGGTGGGCCGCCTTGGCCTCCAGCAGCGCGCCGATCTCGCGCAGCGGCGCCGCGTGCTCGCGGACGGGCCGCCCGTTGACCAGCGCCACGCCCTCCGTGGGCGCGTCCAGGCCGAGGATGAGCCGCATCGTGGTGGACTTGCCCGACCCGTTGGGCCCCAGGAACCCGGTGACGACGCCGGGCCTGACAGTGAAAGTCAGGTCGTCGACCGCCAGCGTGTCCCCGTAGCGCTTCTTCAGGTTGGTGACCTCAATCATGGTCCCACGATGCAGCAGCCGCGACCTCGTCCGCGTCGTCCGATCGCAGTATCCGCGAGATCATGCGTCCGTACGAGACGGCCTTGACAGCGGTGTCAGGCGCTCGCCACCGTGACCAGGCCGGCCTGGTAGGCGGTCACCACGAGCTGCGCCCTGTCCCGCGCGCCCAGCTTCGCCATCGCCCGGTTGACGTGCGTCTTCACCGTGTACGGGGACAGGCACAGCTCCTCGGCGATCTCCTCGTTGGAGGCCCCGGTGGCCACGTGCACGACGATCTCCAGCTCGCGGGCCGTCAGCGCCTCCAGCACCCCGCCCGCCTCGGTGTCGGCCTTCACCGGCTGGTTGAGGAAGCGGGCGATCAGCCCCTTGGTGGCCTTCGGCGACAGCAGCGCCTCCCCGGCCGCCACGACGCGGATCGCGGCCAGCAGCTCGCCCGGCTCCACGTCCTTGCCGAGGAAGCCGCTGGCGCCCGCCCGCAGCGCCTGGAACACGTACTCGTCGATCTCGAACGTCGTCAGCACCAGGATGCGCACCCCCGTCAGGCTCTCGTCGGCGGTGATCTCCCGGGTGGCCGCCAGCCCGTCCATCTCCGGCATCCGGATGTCCATGAGGATCACGTCGGCGCGGGTCTCGCGGGCCAGCCGCACCGTCTCCAGCCCGGTCTGCGCCTCCCCGACCACGCACAGGTCGGCAGCCGTCTCGATGAGCGAGCGGAATCCCTTCCGGATCAGGGTCTGGTCGTCAGCGAGCAACACGCGGATCATCCTGGTTCCTCTCGGTGAGTTGGCTTCCCGTCAGCGGCAGCCGGGCCACCACCGCGAACTCCCCGCCCCGGGCGGGCCCGGCGCTGAGCACGCCGCCGACGGACGCGACGCGCTCGCGCATGCCGATCAGGCCGTGCCCGGTGCCAGGATCGGCCCCGGCCGTCCCGGCCCGCTGGTTGCGCACGTCGATGGTCAGCTCGCCGGCGGTGTAGGCCATCGTCATCCGGACGTGGCCGCGCCCGTACTTGCGGGCGTTGGTGAGCGACTCCTGGATCGTCCGGTACGCGCACAGGTCGACCGCCGGCGGGAGCGGCACGGCCAGGCCGGAGACGGTCCGGTCCACCTTGAGCCCGGTGCGGGCGAACGACTCCAGCAGCGGGTCCAGGTCGGCGAGCCCCGGCAGCGGCTCCAGCGGCGCCCGCGCGTCGCCCGACCCGCGCAGCACGTCGAGCACCGCGCCGAGCTCGTTGAGCACGGTGCGGCCGGCCGCCCGGACGTGCGCCAGCGCCTCCTCGGCCGCGTCGGGCCGGTGCCGCAGCAGGTGGGCGGCCACCCCGGCCTGCACGTTGACGACCGAGATGTGGTGGGCGACCAGGTCGTGGACCTCGCGCGCGATGTGCATGCGCTCCTCGACGACCCGCCGCCTGGCCTCCTCCTCCAGCGCCAGCTCCGCCCGCCGGGCCCGTTCCTCCAGCGCGGCGACGAGCTGGCGCCGCGTCACGGCGGCCTGCCCCACCGCGCCGCCCGCCAGCGTCGCGGCGATGAACGGCGGCGGCCCGCTCTGCGCGTCGGGCCAGGTGGTCCCCTGGACGAGGAAGTGCACCGCGACGAGCAGCGCCGACCCGCCGGCCGCCACCGCCACGGCGGTCCCGCGCTCGCTCACCGCCCCCACCGTGTACGCGGTCAGCAGGATCGCGGCCATGGCCGGCTCCACCACGTCGAGCGGGTCGGCCAGCGCCGAGGCCAGCAGGGTGAGGAACAGCGCGGGCACCGGCACGACCCGCCGGACGGCGACGGCGGCGCCCATGAGCACGGTCAGCACCGGTAAATGCCGGGCCGCTGGTTCGGGCGTGTCCAAATACGGTGCGAGAAGCGCCGAAATACTCACCGCGGCGCCGGCGATCGCGTCGACAACGAGAGCGGGAAGTCGGGGAATATGGCGCCTTATACCTCGTTGTCTCACGTCGCCACAATAACGGGTGCGCCGCCAATCGGCCTACTGCAATTGCAGTACGTGGCGGTTACCGCGCATGCGGTAGCGTGCGCTTACCACATGTAGTGATAAGACATTAAACGGTTGCGAAGTGAACCATTTACCTGCCCGTCCATCAATGTCCGCCTCGTCGCAGCGGTGAATTACATGCGGGCGGCTCACCTTCGATGGAGCATACCTCTTTAGAGGCACGACATTCGAGACATGTTCCATCTTGCTATATTCTCGCCGGGTATTAGGGGTCGCCGCATGTCGTGTTCCATCAACTGACGGGGAGACATGATGCCCAAAACCAATTTCTCGGTGCTTGGACCGATGGAGGTGGTGCATGCCGGCCGGGCCTGCACGCCAAGTGCGCCCAAGGTTCGCCAGGTGCTCGCGCTGCTGCTCGTTTCCGCCAATCGCCTGGTGCTGGTCGATTCCATCATCCGCGAACTGTGGGACGACAACCCGCCCAAGAGCGCCCTCACCACCACCCAGACCTACATCTACCAAATACGCAACCTGATCCAGCGCGAGCGCCTCAGCGGCTCCGGGCGCGAACTGCTGCTGACCAAGCCGTTCGGCTACACGCTCCTGGTCGACCAGGACCAGCTCGACCAGGACCGCTTCGACCACCTGGTCACCCGGGCCGAGGGCTTCGCCCGCGCCGGGCAGCACGAGGCCGCCGCCGCCGACCTGCGCCAGGCGCTGGGGCTGTGGCAGGGGCCGCCCCTGGCCAACGTGACCCAGGGCCCCCTGCTCCGCTCCCACGTCGTCCACCTGGCCGAACGCCGCACCCACGCGCTGGAGCTGCGCATCGAGGCCGACATGCACCTCGGGCGGCACCGGGAGCTGATCGGCGAGCTGCGCAGCCTGATCGCCGAGAACCCGCTGCACGAGTGGCTGCACGCCCAGCTCATCACCGTCCTCAGCCAGGCGGGCCGGCGCGGCGAGGCGTTGGCCGCCTTCCAGGGGCTGCGCGAGGTCCTCGACCGCGAGCTGGGCCTGGACCCGTCGCCGGCGGTCCAGCGCCTGCACCGCGAGGTCCTGCGGGGCGGCCGCGTCCTGGCCATCCCCGCCTGACCCGTCCGCTTCAAGGCCCGTTCACATCGAGGCCCGTCCACTTCAAGGCCCGTCCACCCTGGCCCGCCCAGCGGCTGCGGCGGACCGACGGGCCCCGGCGCGGCCGGCCGGGCGGTTCAGCGGGCGCCGAGGCAGTGGGCCTGCCCGGGGGACGCCGCCCGCGCGGTGGGGAGGCCGGCCGCCTTGTTGACCGCGTCGATGCGCGACACCGCCCCGAGCTTGCCGTAGATGTTGCGCAGATGCCGCTTCACCGTCCCCTCGGTGATCGACAGCCGGGCGCCGATCTGCGCGTTGCTCAGCGCCTGGGAGACCAGGTCGAGCACCTGCCGCTCGCGGACGGACAGGCGGGCCGTCCAGCGCGGCCCCGCCTCGGCATCGGCCTCGCGCCGCCGCTCGCACCCGGGCCGGCGCGGCGACGGGCCGGGCTCCAGCCGGGTGAGGTTGCGCAGCACCAGCACGAGGTCCGCCCGTGTGCTGGTCGCCGGCAGGCACCAGTGCGCGCCGTGCCCGGCCAGCTCGCCCAGGTCGACGGTGTGGCTCAGCGCCACCACCACGATCTTGACGTCCGCCAGGTGCCGCCGGACCTGCCGCAGCGCCCGCCACTCGGCCTCCTGCGGGCCGCCGCCCGCCCCGGCCAGCACCACGTCCGGCCGCACCCGCGCGGCCACCTGCGGGACCTCGGCCGGCGAGCGCGCCTCCCCAACGACGCTGATGCCGTGCAACCTGCCGATCCAGTCCCTCAGGCACTCCCTGAAGATCACATGATCCGTACCGAGAACGACGCCGATCCCCCCGGCCGCGTCCGTACCTTCCACGGAATCCACCCCCTTCTTGCCGACGTGCGGTTCCGACCCTGCTGGACGGACCTGTCATGGCCCGCACACGGCTCTGTCACCGACTACGTATCGAGGCAGCCTCGAGCCCGGCTCAAGATCGGTCACGCAAGCTGGCGGCATGCGACAGACCGAGAGGCGCACGGTGCTGCTCCTGCCGGGGCAGGGCGCCCAGTACCCGCGCATGGCCGCCGAGCTCTACCGCGAGCAGGCGGCCTTCACGGCGGCCATGGACGAGTTCTTCGACGCCTGCGGCCGCCGGGGCGGCGAGCTGCGCGACGACTGGCTGTCAGCCGCGCCCCGGGTGCCGATCGACGACGTCACCCGGGCCCAGCCCCTGCTGTTCGCGGTGAATCTGGCGATCGGCCGGGCCCTCACCGACGCGGGCAGGCCGGTTGACGCGCTGCTCGGGCACAGCGTGGGCGAACTGGCCGCCGCCGCGCTCGCCGGCGTGTTCAGCCCGGCCGACGGCGCGGAGCTGATGTGCCGCCGCGCCGACGCGGCCCGCCTGATGCCCCCGGGCGGCATGCTCGCCGTGGCCGCCACCCCGGACGACCTCGCCCCCCACCTGTCCGGCGGCCCCGGCGGGGAGCTCGGCGGGGTCGTGGTGGGGGCCTGGAACGCGCCCCGGCAGTGCATCGTGTCCGGGCCCGATCCGGCGCTGGAGGCCGCCGAGGAGACGTTGCGCGGCAAGGGCTTCATGTGCCGCAGGGTCCGGGCGCTCCAGCCGTTCCACAGCCCGGTGCTGCGGCCGGCCGCCGAGGAGCTGGTCCGCTGCCTGGAGGGGATGCGCCTGAGCCCGCCACGCGTCCCGGTGCGCTCGTGCCGGACCGGGCGGTGGGTCACCGACGAGGAGGCGGTCACGCCCGAGTTCTGGGCGCTGCAACTGGCCGAGCCGGTGCTGTTCTGGCCCGCACTCGACGGCCTGCTCACCGACCGGCCCGAGGGCGGCTGGACGCTCGTCGAGGCCTGCCTCTCCCAGCTCGCGCCCCTGGCCAGGCGGCACCGCGCCGTGGCCCGGGGCGGCGCCGAAGTGATCACGATCGGCCCCGGCGAGTTCCCCATGACGGCATCCGTACGAAGGAGTGGATCATGACCGACCACGAGGCCACGGGCCTGCTCGAAGCGGCGGACGCCGTCGCCAAGCTCGCCGGCGAGCGGGCCGCCGAGGCGGAGGCCGCGCGGCGGCTGCCGGAGGACGTCGTCGCGGCGATCCTCGACGCCGGGTTCGCCCGCCACTTCGTCCCGCGCGGGCATGGCGGGGCCGAGGCGGCGTTCACCGAGCTGCGGCGGGCCCTCGCGACGGTGGGGGAGTCGTGCGCGTCCGCGTCGTGGTGCGCGCTGATCGTGGCCACCTCGGGCCGCATGGCCGCCTACCTCCCGGCCGAGGGGCAGGCGGAGGTCTGGCGCGAGGGGCCGGACGCGGCGATCTCGGCGGCGCTCGTCCCGTCGGGCACGGCCGAGGAGACGTCCGGCGGGTGGCGGCTCTCGGGGGAGTGGCACTTCCTCAGCGGCGTCGACTTCTCCGACTGGGCGCTGCTGTGCGCGCCCGCGCCGGACGGGCCGAGGTTCTTCGCCGTGCCGCGCGGCGACTACCGGATCAGGAACACCTGGTTCACGCTCGGCATGCGCGGCACCGGCAGCAACACCGTGGTCGCCGACGGCGTCCTGGTGCCCCGCCACCGCGCGGTGCCGCAGGGCGCGGTGTTCCGGGGGCACAGCGAGCACTCGGCCGCGCCGTGCCACCAGACGCCGCTGGCGGCCGTGGCGGGCGCGCTGTTCGCCGCGCCCGCGCTCGGCTCCGCCACCGCGATGCTGCGCGCGTGGACCGCGCAGCAGACGGCCAAGGGGCCCGGCCTGCCGCCGCCCGCCCAGCTGGAGCTGGCCCGCTCCAGCGCCGAGCTGGACGCGGCCCTGCTGCTCACCGAGCGGGCCACGGCGATCGCCGACCTGGGCCGCGTCGCGCCCGCGACGGCCGCGCGCAACGCCCGGGACGCCTCGCTCGCGGCCCAGCTCGTCCGCGCCGCCGCCGCCCGGCTCTTCGAGTCGGGCGGCAGCCAGGCCCAGCGGGACGACAGCGACCTGCAGCGCCACTGGCGGGACGTGCAGAGCGCCACCTCGCACGCGGCGCTGCGCTTCGAGCGCACCAGCGGCCCGTACGCGCAGTCGCTGGGCGCGGGCTGACCGGATATTCGGTGGCGTCCCGCACGATCTCCGGGCTACCTTGAAGCTGTCCGGAACGACATACGAGAAGGAGGCGAGCGGTGACATCCCTGGCACTGACGCCTCCGGCCTCCGGGTGACCTGACGAGGACACCAGGACGGCCGCCCGGGCTCGACCCCGAGGCGGCTTTTTCATGCGCGTCACCAGGATCCAGCGGCCCTGAAGGGAAAGGCGCCGCGAGCAAGGCCTGCGCGGCGGGGCTGGCGGCCCCCGGGCGGACCGAGCTCATGCCCCGGGCCGGGCCTCCCGCCGGCCCGTCCGGGGCCCACGCCGCTCTGGCCCAACTGGCAGAGGCGCCGCCCTCAGGAGGCGGAGGTTCGGGGTTCGAATCCCTGGAGCGGCACCGCGTTCAACAGCACCGCGTTCACAACACCCCCGGGTAGAGGACGGCGGGGTCGGCCGACAGGGCGGCCTTGATCCGGGCGGTGCCGTCGTCGGCGACGACCTCGGCCCGTCCGGCCTCGACGCCGTCCAGCGCGGCCCGCACGACGTCGGCCGGGTCGTTCTTGGGCACGTCGTAGCCGGCCATCATGTCGGTGTCGGTGCTCGCCATGAGCAGCCCCGTCACCTGGGTGCCCTGCCCGGCGAGCTCCAGCCGGGCGCCGTTGGTCAGGCTCCACGCGGCGGCCTTCGACGCGGCGTACGCGCCCGACCCGGGGTAGGACACCCACGACAGCGCCGACAGCACGTTGAGCACCGCGCCGCCCCCGTTGGCGGCCAGCACCGGCGCGAAGGCCCGGATCATGGCCAGCGGGCCGAAGAAGTTCGTCTCCATCTCCAGCCGCACCCGCTCCGGGTCGCCGCCCACCAGGTCGTGGCCGGTGGAGACGCCCGCGTTGTTGACGAGGAAGGTGACGTCGCCGGCGGCCCGCGCCGCCGCCGCGATCGTGCCGGGGTCGGTGACGTCGACGCGCAGCACCTCCGCCCCGGGGACGTCGGCGGTGCGCGGATCGCGTACGGCCGCGTACACCTTGGCCGCTCCCCGCTCCAGCAGCTGCCGGGCGAAGTGCCGCCCGATGCCCCGGCCGGCCCCGGTGACGAGGGCGACGGAACCCGTGATCTTCATGATGTGCCTCCGATGTCGTCGGTCGGGGCTACGCTAAAACCTGACGTTGACGTCAGAGGCAAGCCGGAGGGGAGCGGGCATGCGCATCGGGGAGCTGGCCGCCGCGACCGGCGTGAGCGTGCGGGCGCTGCGCTACTACGAGGAGCAGAGCCTGCTCGCCGCCGCGCGCAGCGCCTCCGGCCAGCGCCACTACCCGCCCGCCGCCGTGGAGCGCGTCCGCCTCATCCAGGAGCTCTACGCCGCCGGGCTGTCCAGCCGGACGATCGTGGAGCTGCTGCCGTGCATCGAGTCGGAGGAGGTCAGCGAGGGGCTGCTCGACCGGCTCGCCGCCGAGCGCGACCGCATCGACCGGCAGATCCGCGACCTGACCGGCACCCGCGACCGGCTCGACGCCGCCATCGCCACCGCCTCGCTCGCCCGGGAGGCGGGCCGCCCCTGCCCGCGCTGAGCGCGGCCCGCGTGGCGTTCCCCCGCCCGGCGGCTGGCTCCGTATAGTGATGCAGCGATGACACTTCGTGATCACGGGGGGAATATCATGAAAGCCATCCTTGCCGCCGCCGGCGGCGCCGTCCTCGCCGCGGCCGCCCTGACCGCGACCCTCGCGAGCCCGGCCGCCGCCGACAAATGGCCGGGCTGCGACGGGAAGAGCGCCACCTGGCAGAAGATCCACGACGACAACACCGTCTCGTCCGGCACGTACGACGAGACCGACTGCGACGACCACCACGGCTGGTGGGGCAGCGACTACCACCGCAGCGGCTGGCTCTACACGCTGGCCGACTGACCGGCGTCACCACGGTCCCGGAGCTCGCCCGCCGAGCCCGGGGCCTCGCCATGTCCGCCCTCGTCCAGCACCGGTCAGCCGCCCGCCTCCCACACGGCCTCGAACGCCGGCGCGCTGATCTCGGTCAGCTCCCAGATCTCCAGCGCCTGATCGGTCAGGAAGCCGTGCTCGTCCTGCAGGTGCCGCCACCAGTAGCGGTGCACCTGACGCCCGGCGCGGATCTCGATCTGCCGGATCGCCCACTGCTCGCCGTCGCCCTCGACGCTCTCGAACAGCCACACGCCGCCGTCCTCGTCGTCGCCCCGCCAGTGCCGGCGGGGCAGGTCGGACTCGCTCAGGTCGCGGATCAGCGGTTGGCGGAGATCAGGCTGCACCCCCACACTCTACGGCTCACCGGTCGACGATCTCGTTCTTGCCGATGACCACGACGCCGCCGCGGGTCAGCGCGAACCGGGTGCGGTCGTAGTCCAGGTCGAAGCCGATGCGGGCGCCGTCGGGGATGACGACGTTCTTGTCGATGATGGCCTTGCGCACGATCGCGCCGCGCCCCACCTTGACGTTCTCCATCAGCACCGAGTCCTCCACCAGCGAGTGGGAGTGCAGCACGACCTTGGGCGACAGGATCGAGCGGTAGGCGGTGCCGCCGGAGACGATGACGCCGGGCGAGACCAGCGAGTCGATGGCCCGGCCGACGCGGTCGCCGTCGTTGTGCACGAACTTGGCGGGCGGCAGCGGGTCGTGCCCGGTGTGGATGGGCCACTTGTCGTTGTACAGGTTGAAGACCGGATGCGCGGCGATCAGGTCCATGTGCGCCTCGTAGTAGGCGTCGAGCGTGCCCACGTCGCGCCAGTAGCCCCGGTCGCGCTCGCTCGAACCGGGCACCACGTTGTTGGCGAAGTCGTACACGTCGGCCCCGCCGGACTTGACCATCATCGGGATGATGTTGCCGCCCAGGTCGTGCTTGCTCGTGGGGTCGAGGGCGTCCTCGCGCAGCGCGTCGATCATCGCCTGCGTCTTGAACACGTAGTTGCCCATCGAGGCGTAGACCTCGTCGGGCGAGTCGGCCAGCCCGACGGCGTCCTTGGGCTTCTCCCGGAACGCCACGATGCGCCGGCCCTCCGGGTCGGTCTCGATCACGCCGAACTGGTCGGCCAGCGACAGCGGCTGCCGGATGGCGGCCACGGTCACGTCGGCACCGGAGTCCTCGTGCTGGTCGACCATCTGCCGCGGATCCATGCGGTAGATGTGGTCGGCGCCGAACACGATCACGTGCTCGGGCATCTCGTCGTAGATCAGGTTCAGGTTCTGGAAGAGCGCGTCGGCCGAGCCGGAGAACCAGCGCGGGCCCAGCCGCTGCTGCGCGGGCACCGGCGTCACGTAGTTTCCGAGCATGGCCGACAGCCGCCAGGTGCGCGAGACGTGGCGGTCGAGGCTGTGGTTCTTGTACTGGGTCAGTACGACGATCTTCAGATAGCCGCCGTTGGCGAGGTTGGACAGCACGAAGTCGATGAGCCGGTACATCCCGCCGAACGGCACCGCCGGTTTCGCCCGATCCGCCGTGAGAGGCATGAGCCTCTTTCCCTCTCCACCTGCCAGCACGACCGCAAGCACCCTCCGGGACCTCATGTCCTGGACGCTACCCTCAATCGGCCGATCTATCGACGAATGCGCGTCCGGCTCCCTCCCGTCGTGTCCCGTTCTCTCGGGTTATGTACGCCACGCGGCGGGCGGTCGTTCCGCATGTCGGGCTTGTCGCCGTGTCGCGGGGAGGCACTTCCTCGTATGGTCGTGTCATGCGTGTTGATCTGCTGAGCAGGGAGTACCCACCGGAGGTCTACGGCGGGGCCGGCGTGCACCTGGAGTATCTGGCCAGGGAGCTGCGCGAGCTGGCCGACGTGCGGGTCCGCTGCTTCGGCGCGGACCGGGACGAGCCGGGCGTGTCGGCATACCGTACGCCCGCCGGGCTGGGGGCGGCGAACGCGGCCCTCCAGGTGCTCGGGGTGGACCTGGAGATGGCCGCCGCCTGCGCGGGCGCGGACGTGGTCCATTCGCATACCTGGTACGCCAACTTTGCCGGGCATGTCGCGAAGCTGCTCCACGGCGTGCCGCACGTGGTCACCACGCACAGCCTCGAACCGCTGCGGCCGTGGAAGGCCGAGCAGCTCGGCGGCGGCTACGCGATCTCGTCGTGGGCCGAGCGCACCGCGCTGGCGGCGGCCGACGCGGTGATCGCGGTGTCGGAGGGCATGCGCCGCGACGTGCTGTCGGCCTATCCGGGGATCGACCCGGCCAAGGTCACGGTGATCCACAACGGCATCGACACCGCCGAGTACGCCCCGGACATCGACCAGGATGTCCTGAAAAAGTATGGGATAGACCCCGACCGGCCGTACGTGATCTTCGTGGGCCGGATCACCCGCCAGAAGGGGCTCGTCCACCTCCTGCACGCGGCGCGCGCCCTCGACCCCGGCGCGCAGCTCGTGCTGTGCGCGGGCGCGCCCGACACGCCCGAGATCGAGGCCGAGGTCACCGCGCTGGTGCGCGGGCTGGACCGCGAGGGCGTGTTCTGGATCTCCGAGATGCTGCCCAAGCCCGAGGTCATCCAGCTCCTCACCCACGCGGCCGTGTTCGTGTGCCCGTCGGTCTACGAGCCGATGGGCATCGTCAACCTGGAGGCGATGGCCTGCGAGACCGCCGTGGTCGCCACCGCCACCGGCGGCATCCCCGAGGTCGTCGCCGACGGCGAGACCGGCCTGCTCGTCCCGATCGACCAGGGCCCCGACGGCACCCCGCACGACCCGGAACGCTTCGCCGGCGACCTCGCCGCGCGCGTCAACGCCCTGCTCGCCGACCCCGCCCGCGCCGCCGCCCTCGGCCGGGCCGGTCGCGCCCGCGCCGTCGAGCACTTCTCCTGGGCCACCGTCGCCCGCCGCACCCTCGCCCTGTACGACTCGCTCACGCGCTGATTGGGCCTTGCCGACCCTCCTGCCCCGGCTCACGCTGGGGGCAGGAGGCGAGGACATGGCGCACCCACTCGGAGTCAGCCGCCCGGATCTCGGCGTCACCGACCTGCCCACGCCGGAGGAGGTCTTCAAGGTCTCCCGGATCGGCCCGGCGCAACTGTTCAAGTACGCGGTCGGGCCCAGCCTGATCGCCCTCGGCATCTCGATCGGCAGCGGCGAATGGCTGCTCGGCCCGCTCAGCGTCGGCCAGTACGGCTTCGTCGGCGTCGGCTGGGTGATCCTCGTCTCGGCGCTGCTCCAGACGTTCTACAACGTCGAATGCTCCCGCTACGTCGTCGCCACCGGCGAGGCGCCGGTCGTCGCCTGGGGGCGCGTGCCGCCCGGCCGGCGGCTGTGGGTGCCGCTGTCGGTGCTGATCGTCCTGTTCTCCTTCATCGCCGGCGGCTGGGCCGCCTCGGCGGGACAGGGCGTGTACGCGCTCGTCCACGGCCGCATCCCGCCTGCCGGGGCCGAGGAACCCCGGCTGTGGGCCATCGCGCTGCTCGTGGTCGTCTTCCTGATCACCGCGCTGGCCCGCCGGATCAGCCGGGCGCTGGAGCTGGCCAACTGGCTGCTCGTGTCGGTCATCCTGCTCGCGCTGCTGGCCATCGACCTGCTCGTGGTGCCGTGGGAGCTGTGGTGGGAGGGCATCCGCGGCTTCGTCACCCCCGCCGCCCCGCCCGCCGGCATCACCGCCACCCAGCTCGGCGCGCTGGCCGGCTTCACCGCGCTGGCCTCCGGCCTCAACTGGTACGTCATGGGGCACTACCGGGACAAGGGCTACGGCATGGGCCACCGCACCGGGTTCATCTCCGGGCTGCGCGGCGACCGGCGCGAGATCCTGGCCAGCGGCGTCACCTTCCCCGACGACGAACGCAACCGGGGACTGTGGCGGCGCTGGTACCGGCTGCTCATGGTCGACATGTGGGGCGTGTTCTTCGTCGGCGCCATCCTCGGCATGCTGCTGCCCACGATCCTCATGTCCCAGGCCGTCGCGCTCTCCGGCGAGCGGCCCACCAGGGCCGACGTGCCCACGTTCGTGGCCGTCGCGCTCGGCGACGAGTACGGCGGGGCCATGTTCGCCGTCGCGCTCGTCCTCGGCGTGCTCGTGCTGTTCTCCACCCAGCTCGGCATCTTCGAGGCCATGGTCCGGGTGACCACCGACGCCGCCCACGCCACCAGCCCGCGCCTGCGCCGGCTGGTGGAGGGCGACCCGCGCCGGTTCTACTACCCGTTCATGATCGTCCTGCTGGTGGTGATCTCCGTCGTCATCCACCTCAGCCTGCCCGTCGCGCTGGTGGAGTGGTCGGCCAACATGTCGAACCTGGGCGCGCTCATCTACCCGTTCTTCCTCATGTACCTCAACAGCAAGCTGCCCAGGCCCGCCCGGCCCCGCCCGTGGCACTACGCCGTGCTCGGGCTCAACGTCGTCTTCTTCGGGTTCTTCTTCGTCAACTTTATCGCCGACTTCCTCGGCGACCCGCTGGTGACCTTCTGACCCCCGGTTAGCGGGTGCGCTCCAGCACCACGATCGGGATCTCCCGGTCGGTCTTCTTCGTGTACTCGTCGTAGTCGGGCCACGCGGCGGCCATCAGCCGCCACAGCTCCGGCCGCTCCTCAGGGGTGGCGGTACGGGCGCGGGCCTTGAACCGGTCACCCTTGACCTGCGCCTCCACCTCAGGCTCGGCCCGCAGGTTCTTGTACCAGTCGGGATGGTCCGGGTCGCCGCCCTTCGAGGCGACGAGCACGAGGTCGTCGCCGTGCCGCTGGTAGATCAGCGGCGTCGTGTACGGGTCGCCCGACGTGCGGCCCTTGGTGGTCAGCAGCAGCACCGTCGTGCCGTTCCAGTCGTGTCCCTCGGCGCCGTCGGTCTCACGGTAGCGCCGGACGTGTTCCTTGCCGTAGAGCATGCCTGCATGCCTACCCCCCGGACAGGCTTCTCACCTGGGCCTGTACGACAGTGGAAGTCCCGTGGCACACACCAGAACTGTAAGCGCTTACCTACCGGCGCCCCCCGGCAGGGGCGGTCCTGTACGCCGGCGCGCACCAGTGAGAGTGTTGCCTTCATGAACGATCCGGCCTGGGCTCTCGCCTCCCGCATCGCGGCGTTCGACCGGGACGCCGACCCCGGGCCGGTGCGGGACGAGACGGCGCTCGCCGAAGCCGAACAGGCCATGCTCGCCTGCGACGGCGGCCCCGCCGACGCCGTCACCTGGCGGCTCATCGGCATGCTCCACCTGGCCCGCTACCGCCTCGACCCCGGAGAGGGCGCCGAAGCCGCCGTGGCCGGCGTGTTCTTCGCCGCCGTGGCCGTCGTCGACCCGCGTGGCCTGCCCGAACGGCTGCGCGGCCCCGGCGCCGCCGACACCCCCGAGACCTGGGCCAAACTCGTCGAAGAGCTCTTCCGCCACGTCGACCCCGGCGCCCACCCCCACGTCGCCCTCCTCCTGCACACCCTCGTCCGCCGCGCCCTCGCCGAACCGACCCCCGAGGTGTGCGACCGGCTCGCCCAGGTCCTCCTCCAGGAGGCCGACGGCGCCTGGGCGTCCCGCGCCCTCGCCCTCCTCGGCGACGGCCTCACCCGCCTGCACCGCGCGACCGGCCGGCCCGAGGCGCTCGACGACGCCGTCCACGTCCTCTTCCGCGCCGCCCTCGGCGACCCCCGCCACCTCGGCGCCCTCGCCGCCGCCCTCGGCCGCGCCATGCCCGGCGACGACGAGCTCACCCGCGCCCACCTCACCGCCGCCTGGCGGCCCGACGGCCCGGAACGCTCCCAGGCGCTCCTCGCCCTCCTGGAGCTCGCCGGGCGGCGCGCCGCCCAGTCCGCGCACGACGCCGACCTGCTCGCGTTCATCCGCACCGGGCAGGCGGCCCTCGACTTCTGGCACGAGCCCCGCGCCGCCCACCCCCGCGTCCTCGCCGCGTACGCCTCCGGGCTCGTCGAGTGGTACGCCGTCACCGGCGACGAACGCTCCCTGGAGGCCGCCCGCGAAATGCTCGCCGCCCTCGGCGAACCGCCCGGCGACATCCCCGCCGAACTCGGCCGCGACCCCATCGCCCGGCTCGACCTCCTCGCCGGCCGCCGCTGGCGCCGCTACCGCGCCACCGGCCACCCCGCCGACCTGGACACCGCCCTGCACGCCCTGCGCCACGCGGCCACCCGCGCCTACCCCGGCCACCCCGACCGTCCCCGCCTCCTCGCCAACCTCGCCAACGCCCTCACCCACCACGCCACCCCTGAACCCGCCCTCAGGGGACCGAGCGGCCTCCTCGGCGAGGACGCCACTACGGCGACGGGCCCCGGCGGCGCACCCGCTTCTGGGCGGCAGACCGGCACCCCGGATGGCGCGGCCGCCGCTGGAGGGCGGGGCGACGTGGGTTCTCGTGGGGCGGCCCCTGAACGGGCGGCACGTCCGTACGGTGGGGGCGCCACTCCGGTGGGGCCGCCTCACGGTCAGGACGCCCTCGGGGTCGTGGGAGGGCAGCGGGACGCCCGGGCGGACGAAGCGATCACGGCGGCGCGGGAAGCCGTGGCGGCGTGTTCCGGCGCCGACCCGATGCGGCCCCGGGCGCTCCTGCTGCTCGCCCGGGCGCTCCGGCTCGACCCCGGCCTGCCCGCCGCCGACGAGGCGGTGACCGCCTTACGGCAGGTGATCGACGCCGGCGAGGAGCCGGCGGAGGCGTACGCGCTGCTGTCCCTCATGCTGCGCCGCCGCGCCCTGGCCGGCCAGGGACGCCAGGACCTCGACGACGCCGTGCAGGCCGCCCGCCAGGCCGCCGAGACGGCCGCCAAGACGCTGCCCGACCAGCCCGCCGTCCCGGCCCCGCTGGCCGAGGCGCTGCTGCTGCGGTTCGACGTGCTGGGCGACCCCGCCGACCTGGCCGAGGCCCTGACCGTGCCCGCCACCGCCCTCGACCCCGCCCTGCACGCTCACCTGGCCCGCACCCTCGCCCGCCTGCCCGAGCACCCGTCGCCCCTGGCCACGGCCGGGCCGGAGCCGGCGGAGGCCGCCGCGCGGCTCGCGCTGGACGTCGACGACGACCTGACCCGCGCCCTCCTGCCCCTCGCCGGACGACCCGGCCCGGCCCCCGCCGAAGAACCGGACGCCCTGGCGACCCGGCTGCTCGGCATCGCCGGCCTGTTCGCGGACCGGGGCAGGCATCGCATCGCCGCCGAACTGCTCGTAGGTGCCGAACGGGCCTTCACCGACGCGGGCGCCCCGGCCGGCGCCGCGCGGGCGCGTTCCCTGATCGGCCGCTGCCACGAGGAGCTGGGCGAGTGGGAGGCGGCGCTGCGCTCGTACGAACAGGCCGCGATCACGTACCGCGACCTGGGCGACGCGCACGCGGAGGCGGCGGAGACCGGCCGGATGGGCGCGGCGGCGAGCGGCGGGAACGATCCGGCCCGCGCCGCCGCCCTGCACCTGCGTGCCGCCGACCTCTGCCGCCAGGCGGGCCTGGCCGAGGCGGAGGCGTCCCAGCAGGAACAGGCCGCCGCCGCGCACCTGGCCGCGGGCGACCCGGAGGCCGCGCTGGAGCGTTCGAGCCGCGCCCGCGAGCTGTACCTGGCGCTCGGCGAGAGCGTACGCGCCGCCCGCGTCCTCATCGTCAGCGCCCGGTGCGGCGCCGAGCTCGGCCATCTGCCCGCCGCCGCCGAGGTGATCACCACCTGCGCCGCCGAGCTGGAGACGCACGGCTCCTGGGACGACGCCTGCCAGGCGCTCGACGCCCACGCGCGGCTCCTCCACGCCCTCGGCCACGCCGGCCACGCCGCCGCGTGCGAGACGGCCATCGTCGAGATCGTCCGCCGCCGGGGGAACCGGCGCGATCCCGCCGACGAGTGGTACCGGATCGCCCGCCGCCGCCGCGCCCGCGGCGACCTGCCCGCCGCCCGGCAGGCCTTCGAACGGGCCGAACGCGCGTACAACGCGATCGGTCACCAGGACGGCCTCGCCGCCGTCCGCCACCAGCTCGGCACCCTCGCCTACGCCGAGGGCGACCCGGACCAGGCCGCCCAGGACCTCGCCACGGCCGCCGACGCCTACGCCCGCCTCGGCGCCCCGTCCCGCGAGGCCGCCGCCCGCACCCTGCGCGGCGCCTGCCTCGGCGACCTGAACCGGCCGGACGACGCCCGTACGGAACTCGCCCGCGCCTTCGAGCTGGCCGCCTCCGAGGGGGACCTGGAGGCGCTGTTCTCCGCCACGCTGGCGCAGGCCGACCTGGCGCTTCACCCGGCCTCGGCATCGCCCGGCACGCCTTCCCGCCCCCAGGCGGAGGCAGGCCGGCCGTCGCGAGCAGCGGCGGAACTGGCAGCCGGGTTCGGGAACGAGCCGGGCGCCGCCTTCGGGGACCGCGGGGGAGCCGGTGACGGGTGGCTCGCCGAGGTGCGGCGGGGGCTGGCGGCCAAGGCTTCGGACAGTGCCGGGGCCCGGGGCGCGTGGGCGGTCGCGGCGGGGGAGCTGCTGGAATCGGCCCTGGGGATGGCAGCGGGTGACCCGGTGCGCGAGGCGATCGTCCAGGACCGCCTGGCGGTGCTGGCCGCGCGTACCGGTGACGCGGACGGGGAGATCGAGGCGCTCGAACGGGCGGCGGCGGGGCTGCGTCACACGGGCCGTCCCGGCGCGTTCGCGGCGGTACGGCTCGGGTTCGCGCTGGAGGCGCGCGGGGCGCTGGTGCGTGCCCGTTCCGCCCTGGAGGAAGGGCTGGCGGCCCTGGCCGACGACCCGGCCCCCCAGCCGGCCGAGCCGTCGTACGGCCATCGCGCCCCGACGGAGGGCACGGCGTGTTCAGGCGATGGGCCGGCGGGGGCAGAGGCGCCGTACTGGCTGATGGCGGGGCAGGTCGAGGTGGCGGTGCTGGTCCGGGTGGCGGAGCTGCAGCTGGCGCTCGGGGAGCGGGCGCGCGGGCGGGCGGCGCTGGCACGGGCGGTCGCGGGGCTGCGGCGGGAAGGGGACCCGGCGGAGGCGCCGGCCGAGTGGCTGCGCATCGAGGAGGCCGAAGCGGCGGCAGACCTGGCCGGGGTGCTCGCGCCGGCCCGGCAGGCGCTCCAGGTGAACGACGACCCGGGACGCCGCTCGCGGCTGCTGGCGAAGCTGGCCGAGCTGGCGTTGGAGGCGGAGGAGCCCGCGGTGGCGCACGACTACGCCGCCCAGGGGTGCGAGCTGGGTGACGCCCGTCTGGTGGAGCATCTGCGCAACCTCGGCGCGGCGGCGCTGGCACAGGGGCGGGCCGCCAAGGCGGTCGATCACCTGACCAAGGCCGCCCAGCTCGCCCGCGAGCCCGTCCGGGCGACCCCGGCGGCAGGCACGGCAAGCACAGCCGGCTCGGCGGGGGCGGCGTTGCCGGTGCGGCTGGTGCGGGTGCTGGCCGTGCTGGGGGCGGCGCTGGTCGAGGCGCGGCGGCTCGCGGAGGCCGGAGCGGTGCTGGCCGAAGGGCTGGCGCTGACGGGCGGGCCGGCGTGGCGGGTGCCCAGGGCCGAGCTGCTGGTGGCGCGGTCCCGGCTGCGGCTGGTGCAGGGCGAGCCGGGGGAGGCGGTCACGGGCTGCCTGGAGGCCCTGGTGCTGGGCGAGGCGGCAGGCGACGACAGGCTCGTCGGGGCGGCCTGCGACGGCCTCGCGGAGGCGTACCGGGAGCTGGGGGAGACGGCGCGGGCGCGGTCGTTCGGCGCGCGGGCGGTGGAGGTCGACCGGGCCCGGGGGCGGCGGCGGGCCGTGGTGCTGGGGTTGATCCGGCAGGCGACCTTGCAAGCCCAGGGGTACGGGCTCGGGGCGGGTGGGCCGGAGGCTGTGGCGGGGCTGGAGGAGGCGCTGGGGCTGGCGCGGCGGATCGGGTTCGCGGCCGGGGAGGGGCTGGCGCTCGGCAGGCTGGCCGCGCTCGACGTGCGGGCCGGGGAGCACGCGCGGGCGCGGCAGCGCGCCTCGGAGGCCATCGCGCTGCTGCGCGGCACCGGGCAGGAGGAGGCGCTGGGCCGCGCGTACCAGGACAGGGCGGTCGCCTCGGAACGGCTCGGTGACCTGGCGGCGGCGCTGGCGGACGCCGAGGCGGCCGGTGAGCTGTCCGAACGCGCCGGCGACGGCGTCGCCGGGGCGCTGCGTGACAGGGCCGTCGAGCTGGCCGTGCGGCTGGGGCGGGGCCGGACCGCGTGGGCGCATGCCGAGCGGGCGAAGGCCAGGCTCCTGGCCGTCCAGCTCGGCCCCGTGGGCCGGGCCGACGGGCCAGGCCCGGGGTGGCACGACGAGGGCGTCGTGGCCGAGGCAGTGGAGGCGATGGCCGGGGTGCTCGGGACAGCCGAAGCAACCGGGGCAATCAGGGCAACCGGGGCGGCCGAAGCAGCCGGGGCGCGCAGGGGCGCGGGGGTGACCGGGGTGCTGGGGTTCTACCTGAGCGGCGGCCGGGTGCTGGTGCTCGCGCACCGGACCGGGTGGGCGCAGCCGAGGGCGTTCGGCACCCGGGTGGGAACGGAACTGCTCGCGGCGGCAGGCGGCGAGGGCCGGTGGGGCGACGACTGGGCGCTGCTCGGCGACCTGCTCCTGGGCGACGCCCTCGACGCGCTCGGCGACGCCCTGGACATGCTCTACCTCGTCCCGTACGGGGAGCTGGACCGGTTGCCGCTGCACGCGCTGGCCCCCGGCGGCCGGCTGCTGCTCGAACGCTGCCCGGTGGCCTACGCGCCGTCGCTGGCCATGCTGGGCGGCCTCGCCCGGCGGCAGGCGGCGCGGGGGCGGCGTTCGCTGGTGGTCGGCTACGCGCAGGACGCGGTGGCGCGGGTCGCGTACGAGAACGAGGCCGCGGAGATCGCGCGCGACGGCGGCCAGGGCGCGCACACCGGGCCGGATGCCACGGCCGCGCTGCTGGAAGGCGACTGGGACCGGATCCACCTGGCCTGCCACGGCTCCTACGACGGGGAGGACCCGTTCGGGTCGGGCGTCAGGCTGGGCGACGGGCTGCTGACCGCGCGGCGGATCGCCGGGATGCGGATCGGGGCCGGGCTGGTCGTGCTCGGCTCGTGCGAGAGCGGCGGCGCGGCGGTGCTGGGGCAGGCGCTGCTGCGCGCGGGGGCCGGGGCCGCGGTGGCGCCGATGTGGCCGGTCGGCGGGGAGGTCAGGCGGGCGGTGACGCGGCGGCTGCACGCGAGGATCCGCGACGGCGCCGGGCGGGCGCAGGCGCTGCGCGAGGTGACCCTGGAGGCACGCGACAGGCACGGCGCCACCAGGCCGGACCTGTGGGCCGCGTACGTGCTGATGGGCCTGGCCGCCTGAGCCGCGACGCGCCAGGGCGGGAAGCGGGGACGCGGGCCGGTCAGCGGTGCGCGGTGAGCAACGCGTCGACGGGGACGGCGTCGACGGGGAGGGGGTCGACGGGGAGGGCGTCGTCGGGGGTGCGCTCGCGCACGTCGCTGTCGCGGATGGCGAAGACCGCCGGCAGGACGCCCACGTCACCGTAGTGGCCGGTCACGGCCGCGCCGACGGCGCGGCGGACGTCGGCGACCACCTGGCGCGAGGTGTGGCCCGCGCCGGGCACCGTCACGTGGCCGAGCAGGCCGGCGAAGCGTGACTCCGACACCGCCGGGGGATGCTGGCCGGGCGCCACGGGCCGGTCGAGCCAGAACACCTTGCCCGACAGGACGGCGTCATAGCCCGCGCCCTCGCCGCCCAGCGTGCGCGCGGACTCGGCGAGCAGCCGGCCGAACCCGGCCAGGTCGGCATCCGGCGGCAGGTCGGTGGTGACGAACAGCGGCACGATCAGCGTGTCGAGCATGGGCCATCCCTCCTGTGAGGAGCCTCATCGTAGGGGCCGCCACCGACAATTTCCGGCCGGCTCACTGGCCGCCCGCCGCGCCGGCCAGCCGCGCCGCCAGCACGCGCAGGTGATCGGCCAGCTCCGGCGGCTCGTGGACCTCGAACGGCACGCCCAGCGACACCAGCCAGGACGCCATCTCGTCCAGCGAGTCGCCGCCCGCGGTCAGCAGGCAGGAGGCCGGGCTGAGCGGTTCGACGGCGGCGGCGGACGGGGACAGCCGCTCGGCGACCGCCGCGGCGGGGGCGTGCACGGTGAACCGGCCCCGGAAGCGGTACGGCGCCTCGGCGATCCGGCGGGAGGCGTAGCCCGCCAGATCGGTGTCGGGCGGGCGGCGCGGGGTGAACCTCGGCCCGTTCGGCGTCCGCAGCCGCACCCGGTCCACCCGGAACAGCCGCCAGTCGTCACGGCCGGGGTCGAAGGCGACCAGGTACCAGCGCCGCCCGGTGGCCACCAGCCGGTGCGGCTCCACGACGCGCGTCGTCACGGCGCCGCCCGCGCCGCAATAGTCGAACCGCAGGCTCTCGTGGTCACGGCAGGCCGCCGCGATCGCCGCCAGCGCGTCCGGATCGACCGCGGGCGCCCGCCCCGTCATCGGCACGGTCATCGACTGCACCGCGTTGACCCGGCGCCGCAGCCGCGACGGCAGCACCCGCTCCAGCTTGGCCAGGGCGCGCAGCGACGTCTCCTCGATGCCCGCCACGCTGCCCTGGGCGGCGGTGCGCAGCCCGACCGCCACGGCGACGGCCTCCTCGTCGTCGAGCAGCAGCGGCGGCAGGTTGCCGCCCGCGCCCAGCCGGTAGCCGGGCGCCCCGGCGGTGGCGTGCACCTGGTAGCCGAGCTCGCGCAGCCGCTCCACGTCGCGCCGCACCGTGCGCGCGGTGACGCCGAGCCGCCCGGCCAGCTCCGTCCCTGACCACTCCCGGTGGGTCTGCAGCAGGGACAGCAGTTTGAGCAGCCGCGCCGACGTCTCCAGCATCCTAGGACCCTACCTGTCCTAGGCCGGTCCTAGCGTGGTGGTCATGAAGCCCTTCCGCATCGACATCCCGCAGGCCGACCTCGACGACCTGCGTGAACGCCTCGCCCGCACCCGCTGGCCCGACGAGCTCGACGGCGCCGGCTGGTCGTACGGCGTGCCGGTCGCGTACGCCAGGAGGCTGGCCGAGCACTGGCGCACCCGCTACGACTGGCGCGAGCACGAGGCGGCGCTGAACGCCCACCCGCAGTTCGTCACCGAGATCGACGGGCAGGACGTGCACTTCCTGCACGTGCGCTCGCCGGAGCCGGACGCGCTGCCGCTGCTGATCACGCACGGCTGGCCGGGGTCGGTCGTCGAGTTCATGAAGGTCATCGGCCCGCTCACCGACCCGCGCGCGCACGGCGGCGACCCCGCCGACGCCTTCCACCTGGTGGCCCCGTCCATCCCCGGCTTCGGCTTCTCGGGCCCCACCCGCGAGCGCGGCTGGGACGTGGCCAGGGTCGCGCGCGCCTGGAAGGAGCTGATGAGCCGCCTCGGCTACGACCGCTACGGCACGCAGGGCGGCGACACCGGCGCGACGATCTCCCCGATGGTCGGCAGGCTCGACCCGGACCGCGTCGTGGGCGTGCACGTCAACGGCGGCCTCGGCCATCCCACCGGCGACCCCGCCGAGCTGGAGGGCCTCACGGAGGCCGAGCTGTCCAGGATGAGCCTGTACGCGGACGAGGACGGCCGCGGATACGCGATCATGCAGGCCACCCGGCCGCAGACGCTCGCCTTCGGCCTGCACGACTCCCCGGCCGGGCAGCTCGCCTGGATCGCCGAGAAGTTCAAGGAGTGGACCGACCCGGCCCGCGAGCTGCCCGAGGACGCCGTCGACCGCGACCAGCTGCTCACCAACATCAGCCTCTACTGGCTGACCGGCACCGCCGCCTCCTCCGCCCGGCTCTACAAGGAGAGCGCCGCCTCCTGGTTCGGCCGGCCGGAGCCGTCGCCGCTCCCGCACGGCGTGGCCGTCTTCCCCGGCGACCCCGGCATCCGGCGCTTTGCCGAGCGCGAGCACCACGTCGTGCACTGGTCGGAGTTCGGCAGGGGCGGCCACTTCGCCGCGATGGAGGCGCCCGACCTGCTGGTGGACGACGTGCGCGCGTTCTTCAGGCTGGTGCGGTGAGCCCGATCAGCGGTCGGTCCACTCGTCCTCCAGGGCGGCGTGGATGACCGAGTCGCGCCAACCCCACGGCGTGGACACGTGGTGGCGCAGGACGCCCTCCTCTACCATCCCGGCCGTGAGCATCGCGAGCTGCGCGGGCAGGTTGGCGGGGGAGCGGGCGCCCCAGATGCGGTGCAGGCCGAGCTGCTTGAAGCCGAACTTCAGCAGCAGCCGCACCAGGTCGGTGCCCATGCCGCGGCCCCAGTGGTCGGGGCGCAGCCCGAGGCCGATCTCGGCGCTGTGCGGATGCTCGGCGTCGACGCGCAGCCGCGCCACGCCGATGGCCTCCGGCTCGCCGGGTTCGAGCACCGCCAGCACGTAGAGCCTGCGCGGCTCGGCCGCCGCCGCCCGCACCGCCTCGTCGACGAGGCCGGCCACCTGCGGCAGCGACAGCGGCGCGAACGGCATGTGCTGGGTCGCGCCCGGGTCGCCGTAGACGGCGTGCAGCGCGGCGACGTCGGCTTCGGTGACCTCACCGAGCCACAGCCGCCCGCCCTTGCACACCACCCGGCGCATGCGGAGAAGGTAACGCGGGCGGGCCGATCTTCACAAGGACGCCGGGTCCGACAAGTACGTCAGGTGGCGAGCTGACTGCCGTAGGCGCGCGCGACCAGCTCGGCGATGGCGCCGTGCGAGCCGAGCGGCTCGGCGTGACCGGCGTCGACCGACGCGGCGGCCCGCTCGACGAGGCCGGCGGGCGCCTCGTGGCCGATCAGGCAGGGCGCGATGGCCAGCCGCTCGGCGCCGGCGGCGCGCAGCCGCTCGGCGGCCACGGGCACGCCGGGGTCGCTGTCGAGGGAGGCGGCGACGACCGGCAGCGTGAGCCGGGAGGCCAGCAGCACCGCCGTGGCCTGCACGGCGTGCACGGCCCGCTCGCCGCCGACGGTGCCGAGGATGACGCCGTCGACCGGGCTGGAGACGTTGAGCAGGCGGACGCGGTCGGCCCTGGCCAGGCCGCGCTCGGCCAGCCGGATGTGCAGCGCCTCGGCCAGCAGCGGGTGGGGGCCGAGCGCCTCGGTCATCACGGCGGGGGCGCCGCTCTTGGCCACGGACTCGGAGATCTCGGTGAGCACGACCGGGTCGTCCCACGTCAGCAGGGGGACGACGACGGAGTCGCGGTCGGCCGGCAGCGAGGCGGCCAGCTCGTCCACGGCGGTGAGCCGTACCTCGATCTGGGGGTTGTCGACCCGCACGACGGCGGCGATCTCGGCCGGCACGCCTGAGGTGCCGCCCGGCGCCGCGAGCACGAGGACGGGCGCGTCCGGGGGCAGGGACGTGGGGACGGGACGGCGGTGGCGGCCGCCGCCCGGCCTGGGGGACCGTGCACGTACAGGGAGGCTCACAGGCGCGCAGTTTATGCGTAAACCGTGTCCGGCGTTCCGGGAATCGGCGGCGATTCCGTTACAACGCCCGGCCTGTGATAGAGATCACATCGGCGGACCGGCCCGGCCCCCGTGGCCTGGCGGGCCGGCCCGACGGCGAGCCCGGGACCGCCGCGCGGGCGGCGGTGGCAGCCGCCGCCCGCGGCTTCCGCGGCGGACCGGGGGAGCGGGGGTCAGGCGCGCTGCGGCTGCGTGCCGGGGTCGGCGGCCAGGTCGAGGTCGCGGGTCTCCGGCGCGATGGCCAGGCCCACGGCGGTGACGGCGAGCGCGGCCACCACGTACAGCGACACCGCCAGCGTGGTGCCGAACGCGTCGAACAGCTTGATCGCGATGATCGGGGCGAGCGCGCCGCCGACGATCCCGGCCACCTGGTAGCCCATCGAGGCGCCGCTGTAGCGCAGCCGGGTGCTGAACAGCTCGGCGATGAAGGCGGCCTGCGGGCCGTACATGGCCGCGTGCGTGATCAGCGCCACGACCGCCGCCAGCGCGATCAGCGGGAACGAGCGCGTCTCCAGCAGCGGGAAGAACGCGAACACCCACACCGCGGCGCCGATCACGCCCGCCAGGTAGACCGGGCGCCTGCCGTAGCGGTCGGACAGGGCGCCGAACAGCGGGATCAGCGCGAGCTGCAGCGCCGAGCCGATGAGGACCGCGTTGAGCCCGACCGACCGGTCCAGTCCGAGCGGGCCGGTCAGGTGGACGAGGATGTAGGCGGTGAAGGTGTAGAAGGCGACGTCCACGCCGATGCGCGCGGTGAAGGCCGACAGCAGCGCGCGCGGGTGCGTGCGCAGCACCTCGACCAGCGGCATCCGCGCCTTGGCGCCCTGCTGCTCGACCCGCTCGAACAGCGGCGACTCGGTCACCCTCAGCCGCACCCACAGGCCGACGAGGACCAGCACCCCCGACAGCAGGAACGGCACCCGCCAGCCCCACGACAGGAACGCGGCGTCCGGCAGGGTGAACGACAGCACGGCCAGCGTGCCGGTGGCCAGCACGTAGCCGGCGGGCACGCCCACCTGCGGCCAGCTCGCGTTGAAGCCGCGGCGGCGGGGGTCGCCGTGCTCCAGCGACATGAGCACCGCGCCGCCCCACTCGCCGCCCAGCCCGAGGCCCTGGACGAAGCGGAGCAGGGCCAGCATGACGGGCGCGAGCACGCCGATGCTGTCGTAGCCCGGCAGCACGCCGATGAGGAACGTGGCGGCCCCCATCAGCAGCAGCGTGACGACCAGCACGGTCTTGCGGCCGGCCCGGTCGCCGAAGTGGCCGAACACGATGCCGCCCAGCGGCCTGGCCACGAACGCGACCGCGTTGGTGGTGAGCGCCAGCAGGGTCGCGCTGAGCGGGTCGAACGTCGGGAAGAACAGCTTGCCGAAGACCAGCGTCGCGGCCGTGGTGTAGAGGAAGAAGTCGTACCACTCCAGCGACGTGCCGATCAGGCTGGCGAGGATCACCCGCCGGGTCTGTTGCGTGGAGCTTGACATCAGCATCGCTCCTTCGTCAGGGGGTTGGTATCAACATAAGAATCGTTGAACGATTCGACAAGAGGTTTGTTTGATGATTTCCTGTTGCCTGTGGACGAAGCTCTCGTGGATCTCGTACGGGACCGGTCCCGCCTCGGGCGCAGCAGCACCGCCGAGCGCGTCGCCGACATCCTGCGCGACCGCATCATCGAGGGCATGTTCAAGCCCGGCGACCGGCTGTCGGAGGAGACGATCTGCGAGCGGCTGGAGGTGTCGCGCAACACGCTGCGCGAGGCGTTCCGGCTACTCGGCCACGAGCGGCTGCTGGAGCACCGGCTCAACCGCGGAGTGTTCGTGCGCGTCCTGTCGGCCGACGACGTAGCCGACCTCTACCGGGTGCGCCGGGTGCTCGAAGGGGCCGCCGTGCGGCGCGAGCCGACCGCCCGGGCGCTCGCCGTCATCCGCGAGGCGGTCGCCGACGCCGAACGGGCCGCCGCCGCCGGTGACTGGCACGCGGTCGGCACCGCCAACATCCGCTTCCACCAGGCCCTGGTGACCCTCAACGACAGCCCCAGGCTGGACGAGGCCATGCGGCAACTGCTGGCCGAGCTGCGCCTCGTCTTCCACGTCATGGAGAACCCCCGCGCCTTCCACGAGCCGTTCGTGGCGCGCAACCGCGAGCTGCTCGGCCTCATCGAGGCCGGTGAGCCCGACCGCGCCGCCGCCTGCCTCGACGCCTACCTCGACGACGCCGAACAGCTCCTCGTCCACGCCTACGAGCCCAGCCGATAGCGTTCCGGCATGGAACACGGCAGCGAGTACGGCGGCGCGTACGGCAGCGAGCCCGGCAGGGCGCACGGCGGCGAACGGACCTTCACCCCCGGCGAGGCGCGGGCCCTGATGCCGGCCATCCTGTGCGAGGCCGCCACCCTGGTCGCCGCCCGCGCCGACCTGGCCGAGATCGCCTTCGACCGCCGGACGACCGGCTCCTCACCCCTCGGCGGCGTGCCCGAGCTCAAGGCCGTCGAGGCCCGCATCGAGGAGATCGTCAGCACCTGGACCGGGCGCGGGCTGGAGGTCAAGGGCATCGCGCCCGTCCTGCTCGACTTCCCCGCCGAGCTCGACGGCGTCTCGGTACGGCTGTGCTGGATCGAGGGCGAGCCGGAACTGCGCTGGTACCACCGCACCGACCTGGGCTTCGCCGGGCGGCGCCCGCTGCCGTAGAGGCTGGGCACAGGAACTGTGCAGTCGTGGCCAACGACGTGCCGGGGGGCCGTCCGGCAACCTGATCTCCGTCTGACCCCCGTCTTTCAGGAGAGCAGAACATGTCCTCGATCAGCAGGATCGCCACGATCGCGATGGCCGCCGTGGCGCTGGCCGGCGGCACCGCCCTCACGGCGCCCCCGGCCCAGGCCGCGAGCTGGAACTGCCATGCCTCGTGGAACGAGAAGAGCTTCAACCTCCCCGGCAAGCCGGACATGACCGTGTGGGCGCGCTCGTGCGTCTACAAGGACGGCAACACCCGGCGGGCCCGCATCGAGCTCAGGTGGGACCAGGCCGAACCGGTCTACGGGGAGAGCTTCGACAAGTTCGCCGTCCAGGTGCGCCTCGAACGCGACGACACGGTCATCACCTCAGGGTGGTGCGAGTTCAAGCAGACACTCAACGACAACCCCGACGGCTTCGGCTCGTGCACCTCCCGGTACGTGACCAGCAGCGCCCAGTACGGCTGGACCGGCGACGGCAAGGTCGTCTACAACATCAACAACGACGGCAACGGCGACTACACCTGGAACCTGCACGGCTCCGGGGAGGTCAAGATCGCCCCCAACGGACTGGAGGTCGGTGACGAGCCGGAGCCGGAGCCGCTGCCCGACCCCGCCGACACGCCCGACCCCGCCGACACACCCGAGCCCGCCGACACGTCCGAGCCCGTGCTGTGACGAACCCCCCGCCCCGGGCCGGGGACCGCTAAAAGGGGCGCGGGGGATTCCATCGCCCTAGCCAGCTGTGGCGGCTGACCCCGTCAGGCCGCCGCGCTGGTGATGACCGCGAACCGGGCGCCGTGCGGATCGGTCAGGAAGGCCATCCGGCCCACGCCCTCGATGTCCGTCGCCGCCTCCGCCACGGTGCCGCCCAGCTCCTGACACCGGGCGACGGTCGCGTCGCAGTCGGGCACCTCGAAGTAGAGCAGCCAGTGCGGCCGGCCGCCGTCACGCAGCTCGACGAGGCCGGCCATCGCCGTGTCGGCCTGGTCGCCCTCGGCCGGCGAGGCCACCGGGTAGGTGTAGTCGCCCATCGGCATGTCCTCGAACCGCCAGCCGAACACCGTCCGGTAGAAGCCGCGCATGCCCTCGACGTCGGGCGTGTAGAGCTCCACCCAGCCGAGCGAGCCGGGGTCGGTGACCAGGTCGAGCCCGCGCAGGCCGCCCGGCTCCCACAGCGCGAACTCGGCCCCGGACGGGTCGGTGAGCTGGGCGAAGCGGCCCTGCCCGCCGATGTCGCCGGGCCCGGACCGGACCGTGCCGCCCGCCTGCTCGACGGCCTTGACGGCGGCGTCGCAGTCGGTGGTGGCGAAGTAGAGCATCCAGGCGGGCGAGTCGCCCTCGTCGGTCAGCGTGCCGATCGCGGCGACGGTCTTGCCGTCGGCCCGGCACACGCCGTACTCCATGTCGGGTCCGAACGACTCGAACCGCCAGCCGAACAGGCCGGTGTAGAAGGCGGCCGTGGCCTCGAGGGCGGGGCTGCCGTAGTCGATCCAGCACGGGGTGCCCGGCAGGAACTGGGTGGTGAGCATGACGTGCTCCTTCACGCGGTGTGCATGGGTGGCCCCGTCTCCACGGCGACGCCGAATCCGAGCCTCGCACGCCCCGGCCCGCGATGCCGGGCACGACACGCAGTCGAATCTTTGTTTGAACAATAACGTACACTCGACGCCATGAGCGCGGTATTCCAGGCATCTCTGCTCGGCATGGACGAGGAGCTCGGGCTCGGCCCGCTCGGCTCGACGGTCCGCCGCACCGATCTCGGCCGCGGCGCGTGGCTCGACGTGCGTCCCGGCTGGCTGTCGGGGGCCGACCTGCTGTTCGAGCGGCTGGCCGAGCGGGTGCCGTGGCGGGCCGAGCGGCGCCGGATGTACGACCGGGTGGTCGACGTGCCCCGGCTGCTGAAGTTCTACGAGGAGGGCGAGACGCTGCCCGACCCGGTGCTCGCCGACGCCATGCGGGCGCTCGACGAGCACTACGCGGCCGACCCGTTCCGCACCGCCGGGCTGTGCTTCTACCGCGACGGGCGCGACAGCGTGGCCTGGCACGGCGACACGATCGGCCGGGGCGCGACCGAGGACACGATGGTGGCGATCCTCTCGGTCGGCAGCCCGCGGCCGCTGATGCTGCGCCCGCGCGGCGGCGGCCCCTCCCTGCGCTATGACCTCGGCCACGGCGACCTCGTCGTGATGGGCGGCAGCTGCCAGCGCACCTGGGAACACGCCGTGCCCAAGACCGCCCGCGCGACCGGGCCGCGGATCAGCGTTCAGTTCCGCCCGCGCGGCGTCCGCTGACGGCCTGTCCGACCGGCCTGCGGTGGCCCGGCCTGTGCCGGGGCGTCCGCTGACCGGCCGGCTGGCTGCGCCGAGCGGCCGTTGACCGACCGGGGCTAACGGTGGCCGAGTTTGAGCCGGGCGACCCGGCCCTGCTCCCCGGCGGCCCAGCACGACAGGTCGCGGGTGCACGACACCGTGTCGTACGAGCCGGTGTCGAACGTCCGCCACGTCCGCCCGCCGGTGTAGGTGATGTCGCTGCCGGTGGGCCCGACCGCGACGGCCGCGAACGGCAGGTGGGGCAGCCACGTCACCCCCGACCTGTAGGCGGGCGGCGGCGTCGAGGCGGTCCGCCAGGTGCGCCCGCCGTCCCGCGTCACCGCGCCCGCGCTGGGCGAGGGCTCGCCCGGACGGTAGTCGCCGCCCACCGCGAGCCCGTGGCGGGGGTCGCGGAAGGCCAGCGCGAACACGCCGCGCGCCGGGTCGCCCGCCGGGATCGGCGTGTCCGCCACGGTCCAGGTGCGGCCCCGGTCGCGCGAGTGGAAGACGCGCGCCCGCTCGGCCCCGCCGGCGGCCAGCCACACGTCCCGGCCGCCAGCCGTCACCAGGCACTGCCCGCTCGCCGCGAACCCCGCCTCGCCCGGCAGCGCCGGCGGCATCCCGTCGGCGGGCAGCACCTGCCAGCTCCGCCCGCCGTCCTCGGTCGCCAGGATGCGGAACCGGCCGTCGACCGGGTCGCTCATCGCCAGCCCGCGCCGCCGGTCGAAGAACGCCACGCAGTCGTAGAACGCCTGCGGTTCGTCGTTCCTGAACGTCTCGGTCCAGGTACGGCCGCCGTCCTCGGTCCGGTAGATCCGCGAGTCGGCGCCCGCGCCGATCGACAGCACCACGGCCCGGTGCGCGTCGAACGCCTCCACGTCCCGGAACTGCAGCGCGCCGGTGCCGGGCGGTGACACGTTCTCCCAGCTCCGGCCGCCGTTGACGGTGCGCAGCACGGTGCCTTCCGAGCCGGAGGCCCACACCACGTCCCGGCTCACCGGCGCGAGGCCGCGCAGCCGCGCGGTCACGCCGGTCTCCTTCAGCTCCCAGCCCGGCAGCTCCCAGCCCTGCGCTTCCCCGCCCGGCGCTTCCCCACCTGGCGACGGGCCCACGGCGTGGACGGGCGCGGGCGCGGCGGCGAGCACGCAGGCGGCGGCCGACAGGGCGCTGATCGCGAAACGAAGCCTCATGCCGCGCAAACTAACCCAAAGGATCACAGCCGTCCATGCCCCGAGTCAGAAAGAACACGCGCCCCGCCCGCCTCGGCGGTGACGCCGCCGCCATCATCGGACCCGCCCACCGACGGCCCCGGTGCAGCCTGGCGCGGCCCGGTGCGGCCCGGTGCGGCGGCGCGGTGTGGCCCGATGCGGCCTGGTGCAGCCTGAGGCGGCCCGGTGTGGCTGGTCAGGCGACGGCCGCCACCAGGTGGCGCAGGACGCGGCGAGTCTTCGACTCCTCACCCGAGCTGATCTCGACGCCGTGGCCCCGGACCAGCTCCTCCAGCGACGCCTGCGCGGCGACGGCGCTCTCCGGGGAGACGCGCAGCGACAGCTCCAGGAAGTCGAGCTCGTCGCCGACCACCCACCGCTCGGCCAGCGCGGTGAGCTTGCGGCCGGACGCGTCGAGCTCCAGCGGCCCCCAGCGGGTCGCCTCGACCGGCGGCAGCAGCCGCAGGGTGCGCAGGTTGACGTGCAGGCCCGCGCACGTCCTGAGGAAGCGTTCCTGCTTGTCGGTGAACAGCCCCTTGATCGACCGGTTGCCCGTGTAGACGGCCTCGATCCGTTCCGGCGACCGGCGCGCGGTGCACGAGGCGGTGAGCACCTTGCGCGGCCCGGACCAGTCGGCCTCCAGCTTGAACTCCCATCCGTCGCCGTCGGTCGCGCCGAGCCAGTAGTCGTTGAGCTGCGAGCGCCGGCAGGGGCGCAGCTTGATGGTGGAGTCGCTCTTGCGGTTGCCGGTGTCGCGCACCCGCAGCACCACGCCGGCGTCGAGCAGCGGGGTGCCGGGGGCGAGCCCGTCGGCGGTGTCCTCGCAGAAGTAGATCTTCAGATCCTGCCCGTCGTCCGGCTCCAGCCCGAACGCGCGCATGGCCGCCCGGACCCGGGGGCCGTCAACCGTTAACTTGATCTCCACTGTGTTGGGTCGCATGCATGCAACAATCCCCCTCCACCGCGCGCTGACACCGCCGCGCGCCTCACTGAGAGGTCCGAAACATCGGAGGTCTGGTCGCTCGCGGCGACGATCCCGCTCCCGGGAGCCCGCATGACCGGGCATGAACATGGTGGTGGACGATACTGGGATTGAACCAGTGACCTCTTCCGTGTCAGGGAAGCGCTCTCCCGCTGAGCTAATCGTCCTTGGAGGTGGAGACGGGATTTGAACCCGTGTGGACGGCTTTGCAGGCCGCTGCCTCGCCTCTCGGCCACTCCACCAGGAGAGTAGAACTCCGAGCGGAAGACGGGATTCGAACCCGCGACCCTCACCTTGGCAAGGTGATGCTCTACCACTGAGCCACTTCCGCGTTGCCCGCCCAACTCTAGCGGGTTTTCCGAGCGGTTGCTCACCCGTCAACTCTTGCGGAGCTGACGGGCGACGCTGCGCTCGGTCGCCGGGAGGCTGAGGAAGATCTCCAGGATGCGCGTGAGGCGGTGGACCTCGGTGCGGTGGAACGCCGGGCCCTCGGAGCGGGCCAGCATCAGCGTCAGGGCCAGCGGCGGCAGCGGCGCGTGGATGAGGTGCGGGCCGCCGTCGAGCGTGACCGCCGTGGGACGGGCCGGGATGAGCTCCGGGAGCGTGATCTCCTGCGGGGCGCGCCAGCTCGCGTAGACGACGCCGCGCTCGGTGGCCGTCGCCGCCCAGTCGGCGCTGAACAGCACCGGCAGCGAGTCGACGAGCGTGGTCAGCGCCCGGTCGCCCGCCGTGGTGATGTACTTCAGGATCTCCAGCTCGGGATAGGTGCCCGGGGCCTCGCGGGTGGTCCAGACGCCCTCGACCGTCACGTCCGCGACCGACTCCAGGCTCTCGCGGAGCTCCGGCTTGGAGATGTCCTCAGGACAGAAGAGCGTCAGGTCGTCGACGGCCATGCCCGCGCCCCTGTCGAGAACCGTCACCTGGGTGATGTCCGCCCCCGCGGAGCCCAGGACCGTGGTGATCTGCGCGAGCGAACCCGGCTTGTCGGGCAGCGCCAGGCGGACTCGAAGAAGCATCCATCACTCCCCACGCGAGATGCCGTGTCACAGACTATCCGCGAATACCGCTCCCGGCCCGACCTGCGCTACAACTGACGGGGTGAAGATTGGGCCCATCGGGGTGTGGCCGCCCGTCGTGCTGGCGCCGATGGCGGGCATCACCAACGCGCCGTTCCGGGTGCTCTGCCGCGAGCAGGGCGCCGGGCTGTTCGTGTGCGAGATGATCACGACGCGGGCGCTGGTCGAGCGCAACCCCAAGACGCTGCGCATGATCAGGTTCGCGGAGTCGGAGAAGCCCAGGAGCATCCAGCTGTACGGGGTCGACCCGGCGATCGTCGGCCGGGCGGTCCGGATGATCGCCGAAGAGGACCTGGCCGACCACGTCGACCTCAACTTCGGCTGCCCGGTGCCCAAGGTGACCAGGCGCGGCGGCGGCTCCGCCCTGCCGTACAAGCGCAACCTGCTGCGGCGCATCCTGCGCGAGGCCGTTGCCGGCGCGGGCGCGCTGCCCGTCACGATGAAGATGCGCAAGGGCATCGACGACGACCACCTCACCTACCTCGACGCCGGCCGCATCGCCGTCGAGGAGGGCCTCGCCGCCATCGCCCTGCACGCCCGCACCGCCCGCCAGCACTACGGCGGCGTCGCCGACTGGGACGCCATCGCCCGCCTCAAGGAGGCCGTGCCCGAGATCCCCGTGCTCGGCAACGGCGACATCTGGTGCGCCGACGACGCCCTGCGCATGGTCGCCCGCACCGGCTGCGACGGCGTCGTCGTCGGCCGCGGCTGCCTGGGACGGCCGTGGCTGTTCAAGGACCTGGAGAACGCCTTCCGCGGCAGCGCCGAACGCACCCGGCCCACCCTCGGCGAGGTGGCCGCCGTGATGGCCCGCCACGCCGAAGGGCTCACCACCTGCTTCGACATCGAGCGCTACGCGATCGCCGACTTCCGCAAGCATGTCGGCTGGTATCTCAAGGGCTTCACCGTCGGCGCCGAGCTGCGCCGCGAGCTCGCCACCGCCGAGTCGCTCGACGGGCTGCGCGCGAGCCTCGCCAAGCTCGACCACGACCAGCCGTGGCCGCCCAACACCGACACCCCGCGCGGCAAGTCCGGCGAACGCACCAAGGTCCAGCTGCCCGACGGCTGGCTCGACGACCCCTGGGACACCGTCGTCCCCGAGGACGCCGAGACCGACCACTCCGGAGGCTGACCCCGGCCCCCGGCCGGCCCGGCTCTGACTGGTCCGGCTCTGACTGGCTCGGCCCCGACTGGCCCCCGCTAGTGCGGGCCCGCGGGCGCGCCCGCCTCGGTGCCGCACGGGCCGCCGCCCGTGGCCGCCTCCAGCGTGACCGGCTCGCCTGACATGGTGAGCGTCGGGTAGTAGGCGGCGATCCGCTCCGCGGAACGGCCGACGTAATGGCAGATGAAGCTGCGGCGGAACCGGTCGGCCGTGCTGTTCGGCTCCGAGCCGTGCACCAGGCTGCCGTTGAAGAACAGCACGTCACCCGGCTCCATGTCGACCGGCACGCGCTCCAGGCCGGGGGGCGGCGGCACGTACTCCCTGGTGAAGGAGACGTCGTGGTCCGCCTCCTCCGGGCAGAACAGGTCCATCAGGTGCGTGCCCGGCACCACCTCCAGGCCGCCGTTCGCGCGGTCCACTCGGTCCAGCGCCACCCACGCCGCCACGCACGTGCCCGGCTCGACCCGCAGATAGAAGTTGTCCTGGTGCAGCGCCTGGCCCCGGGCGCCCGGCGGCTTGAAGTAGAACATGCTCTGGGCTGCTATCGGCTCCTCGCCCAGCAGGTCCGCCAGGATCGCGCCGATGCGCGCGTCCAGCAGGTAGCGCAGCGCCACGTCGTTCACCTGGTGCGGGTGCATCACGCGGGGATAGTCGCGCAGGATGTCGTACGGGCCGCCGGGCTCCTGCGGCGTCGGCGTGAAATGCCCGGGAATGGGGCCCGCGGCGTGCAGCGCCATGAACTCGTCACGCAGCTCCGCCACCTCCTCCGGAGCCAGCAGCGCGGGGACGATGACGAAGCCCCGGTCGTGGAAGTCGTTGAGGTTCATGCCGTTCACGCTAGGCGGCGGGGGCGTGCGAGGGTATGACGGTGACCGCTGACGACATGACTGTTCCTGCTGCCGAGCTGATCGTCCTGGGGCACTACGACCAGCCGCCCGGGTACGCCACCCGCCGGGCCGCCGGGGCGCCCAGCTGGCTGCTCATGTGGACCCAGGCGGGGGAGGGGCTCGTCGAGCAGGGTGGGGCGGCGCTGCGTGCCGGGCCGGGGTCCCTGGTGGTGCTCGCGTCGGGGGAGCCGCACCACTACCGGGTGGCGCCCGGGGCCCGGCGGTGGCGCTTCTGGTGGGTGCACTTCCAGCCGCGCCCGTCGTGGACCGGCTGGCTGGCGCCCCACGCCCTCGCGCCGGGCTGCCACCTGGTCGCCGACGTCCCCGAGGCGGTACGCGACCGCATCGACGCCGCCTTCCGCCGCGCCCTGCACGACGCCCGCTGGCTCCCCCCGGCCTCCTACGCGCCGGCCCCTGCCACCACGTCCCAGGAAGGGCCCCAGAGCCCGTACGACCCCAAGGACCCCGCCCCGACGCTGACGGACGCACCAACGGCGGCCGGCGAGACAGCGGTGCGTGAGGCGATGGGCGGCGGGACGCGCCCGGCCGAAGCGCGGGGGGCGGTGGAGCGCGTGAGCGCCGCTCCCGCTCCGGAGGGCGCACCCGAGGAGAGCGGTGGGACGGCGGCGGGCGCACCCGGGGGGAGCGGTGGGACGGCGGCCGCTGGCTGGGCGGGCGAGACGGCGGCCGGGGAGGTGGCGGTGGTGGCGGGGGTGGGGGCGGCGCGGGAGTTGGTGATGGGGGCGGTGGAGGAGGTGCTGGTCGTGGCGACCGCGTCGGTGCGGGCCGGGGAGGAGGGCGGCGACGGGCGGGTGCGGCGGGCGCTGGCGTTGATCGCGGCCGAGCCGGGGGCGCCGCACACCGTGGGGTCGCTGGCGCGGGCCGTCGCGCTGTCGCCGTCGCGGTTCGCGCACCTGTTCGCGGAGGAGACGGGGCGGTCGCCGATGCGGGCGGTGCGGGAGGCTCGGCTGCGGCATGCGGCGATGCTGCTGGAGGCGACGGACCTGGACGTGGGCCGGGTGGCGGCGGCGTCGGGCTTCGTCAGCCCGTTCCACTTCAGCCGCGCCTTCCGCAGGGAGCACGGGGTGCCGCCGCGCGCCTACCGGGCCCGCGTGCGGGGATGAGCGGCGCACCGCCGCGCCGACCGGACGGCGTGCGGCGGCCGGCGCCGCGCGCGGGTGGGCGGTCAGCGGGAGAGGGGGAGGGGGCCGGCCTCGGGGGTGAAGAAGCGGCGTTCGACGTGCTCGACGGCGTAGTCGATGGCGCCGACCACCACGCATTCGTCGCCGAGCGTGGAGGCGCGGATCTCGGGGGTGCGGATGCAGCGGCGTTCGAGGCGTTCGCGGAGGGGGCCGAGGAGGACGTCGGCGGAGCGGGAGAAGCCGCCGCCGAGGACGACGACCTGGGGGTCGAGGAGGAGGACCATGGCGGCGGTGCCGACGGCGAGGTCGTCGAGGTAGCGGCCGACGGCTTCGAGGGCGACGGGGTCGCCGTCGCGGGCGGCGGCGAGGGTGTGGCCGGCGGCGTCCTCGGGCGGGGTGCCGGGCGGCACGGCGGCGCTGGTGTTGAGGTGGTCGGGGGCGTCGAACCAGCGGGCCTCGGGCAGCATGGCGATCTCGCCGGCGGCGGCGCCGAAGCCGCGGTGGACCTTGCCGTCGATGATGAGCCCGGTGCCCATGCGCCTGCCGACGTGCAGGAAGACGACGTCGCGGGCGTCGCGGGCGACGCCGCGGCGGGCTTCGGCCAGGGCGGCGAGGCGGCTGTCGTTCTCGACGAGGATCTCGCACGGGAACATCTCCCGCAGGCGGCCGGCCAGGTCGAGGCCGGTCCAGGCGGGGACGGCGGCCGAGAAGGAGATGCGGCCGTCGGGGCTGATCACGCCGGTGGTGCCGGCGGCGAGGACCCACAGGTCGTCGGGGGTGCGGCGGCTGAGGGTCAGGCAGCCGGAGACGGCGCGTTCGATGGCGTCGAGGCGTTCGTCGAGGGGGGCGTCGGGCTCGACCGGCTGCCGGGTCTCGGCGAGCACGCGGCCGTCGAGGTCGGACAGGGCGGCGCGGACGTTGTGGCCGCCTATGTCGACGCCGACGAGGTGGCCGTTCTCGGCGCGGAAGCGGTAGCGGCGCGCGGGGCGGCCCATGGTGCCGGGGCTGGGCGGCACCTCCTCCACCCAGCCGAGGGAGCTGAGCTCGTCGACGACCTCCTTGGTGGAGGGGCGGGAGAGCCCGGTCCGTTCGGCGAGGGCGGAGAGGGTGAGCGGGCCGGTCTCGCGCAGCGCCCTGATCGCGGTCAGCGAGTTGAGCTGCCTGAGCCGGGACAGGTCGCCGCCGCGTAGGTCTGCCAACGCCCCGTCCTTATGTAGGTCTCCTTTGTATGCGCCGATTATGCCAGCCGCCGGGCAACAGCAAGACCATCAAGAACCCCCACATGACCCGGTAAACCACCATTGACCCACAGAACTCAACACTGCTACTAATGAAGCGCTCCTTCGTAAGTGAGATGAGGTTCGAGTGTCTTTCGCAGACATCGGCGAGGTCGCGTGCGCGCCGGAGAAGGCCCGGGTGTTCGAGCACGGCTGGCAGTCGTGGAGCCCCACCGGCGCGTACCGGCTGGACGACACCCCTCCCCGCCCGGCCGACGGCAACATCCAGACCCTCTGTTACCGCCCCGGGACGCCGGTCCCCGCCGGCTCGTTCCAGGGCGAGGGCCTGCTCGCCGTCGACCCGGGCGACGGCGGCCCGGTCGAGCTGTGGTCGGCGCCCGGCCCGCTCGCCGTGCCCTCCATCCGGGCGCGGCCGGTGGACGGCCGGCTGGTGATCTCCGCCGACGGACCCGTACGGCACGAACGCGTCGAGGGCGGCCTGGACCGCGCGCTGCGCCACTGGGCCGACAGCCTGGCCCCGGGCCGCGCCTTCCCGGCGGTGCCGCCGATGTGGTGCACCTGGTACGGCTACTTCGACAAGGTCACCGAGGCCGACGTGCTGGAGAACCTGGCGCTGGCCGCCGAGCACGAGCTCGGCGCGGACATGTTCCTCATCGACGACGGCTACGAGGCGGGCATCGGCGACTGGCTCGACCCCAGGCCGGGCTTCGGCTCGCTGGAGCGGGCCGTCGGCGAGATCACCGCGACCGGCGCCCGCGCCGGGATCTGGACCGCGCCGTTCCTCGCCGGGCACGACAGCCGCCTGTTCCGCGAGCACCCCGACTGGCTCGTCGGCGGAGCGCACGCCGGTCACATGTGGGACCAGGACCTGGCCGTGCTCGACGTCACCCACCCCGACGCGGCCGCGTACCTGGTGGGGGTGTTCGCGCGGTTCGCGGAGATCGGCATCAGCCACTTCAAGCTCGACTACCTCTACGCCGGCGCGCTCGCCGGGCGCAGGCACGCCGGCCTCGACCCGATCGCCGCCTACCGGCGCGGCCTGGAGCTCGTCCGCGAGGGCGCCGGCCCGGACGCCACGCTGCACGGGTGCGGCGCGCCAATGCTGCCGAGCATCGGCCTGGTCGACATCATGCGCGTCAGCCCCGACATCGCGCCCACGCTGCACCCGCGGAAGGGCGACATCAGCCAGCCGTCGCAGCTCGGCGCCCGGCTGACCGGCGCGGCCCGCGAGTTCCTGCACGCCCGCTGGTGGGTCAACGACCCCGACTGCCTCATCGTCCGCCCCGAGGTGGAGGCGCGCGAGGAGTGGGCCGCGCACGTCGGCGCGACCGGCGGGCTGCGCGGCTCCAGCGACCCGATCGCCGCCCTGGACGCGTGGGGCCTGGAGACCACCCGGCGGATCATGAGGCCCACCAGCACGGAGCCGTCGTGAGGCGCCGCGGAGCCTGGTACGCCTACCTGTTCGTCGGGCCGAGCCTGCTGGGCGTGGTGGCGTTCCTGCTGCTGCCCGTGGTCATCGTCCTGGTCCTCAGCTTCTTCGACTGGGAGCTGCTGTCGGACCCGTCGTTCGCGGGCCTGGACAACTACGCCCGGCTGCTCGGCGACGGCGAGGCCTGGCACTCGCTCTGGGTGACGGTCCTGTACGTGGCGCTGTGCGTGCCGTTGCAGACGGTGATCGCGCTGGGCGCCGCCATGCTGCTCAACCAGCGGGTCAAAGGCGTGCGGTTCTACCGGTCGCTGTTCGTGGTGCCGTGGATGGCCACCCCGATCGTGCTCGGCCTGGTCTGGAACTGGATCTTCGATCCGCGTGACGGCGCCATCAACCGGGCGCTGTCGATGGTGGGGATCACCGGGCCCGACTGGCTGTCGGACTCGGCGTGGGCGATGCCGGCCGTCGCCCTGGTCACCGTGTGGCAGTACAGCGGCTACAACATGCTGTTCTTCCTGGCCGGGCTGCAGGGCATCCCGCAGGAGCTGTACGACGCGGCGGCCACCGACGGCGCCACCCCGCGCCAGCGGTTCTGGCGGCTGACGCTGCCGCTGCTCAACCCCACGATGTTCTTCGTCATGGTGACGAACATGATCGGCGCCTTCCAGGTGTTCGACACCGTCTACGTGATGACGAACGGCGGCCCCTCGGGCAGCACCGCCGTCCTCAACTTCACGATCTTCGAGACCGCCTTCCGGCAGTTCGACTTCGGCTACGCCTCCACGCTGTCGATGCTGCTCTTCGTGATCATCCTGGTGGTCACGCTGGTGCAGGTCAGGTTCTTCGGCAAGCGCACCACCTACGACCTGAGCTGAGAGACAGATGACGAAGCGGATCCTGCTCTACGCCGCGCTCGTGGCGGGCGCGTTCATCTCGGTCTTCCCCTACCTGCTGGTGGTGCTGACCGCGTTCAAGACCAAGGCGCAGCTCAACTCCACCGAGCCGTGGCTGCCCGGACTGCCGCCGACGCTGGACAACCTGGGCCAGATCCTCGGCGGCGACTTCCCCCGCTACATCCTCAACACGCTCGTCATGACCGTGCTGCTGACGCTGGGCCAGCTCGTGTTCACCACGTTCGCCGCCTACGCCTTCGCCCGGCTGAACTTCCGCGGCAGGGACGTGCTCTTCTGGCTGTACGTGGCCACGATGATGGTGCCGAGCGCGGTGACGATGATCCCGCTGTTCCTCATCATGCGCGAGCTCGACCTGGTCAACACCTGGTACGGGCTGCTGGCCCCGTACATCCTGGGCACCCCGTACGGCATCTTCCTGATGCGGCAGTTCTTCAAGGGCCTGCCCGCCGGGCTGGAGGAGGCCGCGCGGATCGACGGCGCGGGGCCGCTGACGGTGCTGGTGCGCATCCTGCTGCCGCTGTGCAAGCCCGCGATCGGCACGCTGACGATCATCACGGTGATCTCGTCGTGGAACAGCTTCCTGTGGCCCCTGATCATCACCAGCGGCGACGGCACCAAGGTCATCACGGTGGCCATCGCCGCGCTCAAGGTCGGCATCGGCGTCGACCACAACCTCATGATGGCCGGCGGCCTGATCGCCCTCGTCCCCATGGTGGCGATCTTCATTTTCTTCCAGAAGTACATCGTCCGGTCGGTCGTCCTCACCGGCCTCAAGTAGGAGAGCCCCATCATGCGAACCCCCCGAACCCGCCAGGCCGCCCTGCTGGCCGCCGCCGCCCTGCTCACCCTGACCGCCTGCGGCTCCGGCGACGCCGGTGGCGGCGACGGTGGCGGCGGCGAGAAGGTCACGCTCACCTACCGGCTCTGGGACGAGCAGCAGAAGGCCGGCTACGAGAAGGTCATGGCCGCCTTCGAGAAGGCCAACCCGACCATCGACGTGCAGATCGAGCTGCTGCCCTACGACCAGTACTGGACCAAGCTGACCGCCGACGCCGTGGCGGGCAGCGCGCCCGACGTGTTCTGGATGACCCCCACCCAGTTCCCCGAGTACGTCACCAAGGGCGTGCTCGCCGAGGTCAAGGTCGACGCCTCCAAGTACCACCCGACCGTCGTCGGCTCCTTCACCTACGAGGGCAAGCTGTACGGCGTCCCGAAGGACTGGGGCACCGTCGGCCTGCTCTACAACAAGGACCTGTTCAAGAAGGCCGGCGTCGAGATGCCGGACAAGCTCACCTGGAGCCCCGACGGCGGCGGCACCCTCCTGGAGGTCGCCCGCAAGCTGACCGTCGACGAGGCCGGCAAGCACCCCGGCGAGGACGGCTTCGACCCGGGCAAGGTCAAGACGTACGGGTTCGGCTCCTGGAACCACTACCAGACCCAGTGGATGAACTGGGTGAACTCCAACGGCGGCAAGCTCCTGGACAAGCCGTTCGGCAAGTACACCTTCAACGACGAGGCGTCGGTCCAGGCCCTGCAGTGGGGCGTCGACCTGGTCAACAAGCACCACGTGTCGCCGCCCGCCAGCCAGACGAACCCGCCCACCGGCAAGATCACCGACATGTTCACCGCCGGTGAGGTGGCGATGTTCCCGGCCAACAACGCGCTGCTGCCGTTCGTCGCGCCGGGCGCCGGGTTCGAGATGGGCGTCGCGCTCATGCCGGAGGGCCCGCAGGGCCGCTCGGTCAACCTCAACGGCCTGTCGGAGGCCGTCTACGCCAAGAGCGAGCACCCCGAGGAGGCCATGAAGCTGGCCGCCTACCTCGGCACCGAGGAGCCGCAGAAGCTCATGGCCGACGGCGGCTACGTCTTCCCCGCGATCAACGGCCTCGCCCAGGGCTACGTCGACTACTGGAAGGCCAAGGGCCTGGACGTCTCCCCGTTCCTGGAGGAGGCCGAGGGCACGACCTTCCCGCTGCCGGTCACGACCGGCTTCACCGGGTTCGAGACCAAGCTGAACCAGATCTTCAACGAGATGTACCTCGGCAAGCTCACCCCCAAGCAGGCCGCGGACCAGGCGGTCGCCGAGGGCAACGCCACCATCGAGTAGGGAGCCCCCCCACCCATGATCACCCGGCGTGCGTTGTTCGCCGGGGGCGCGAGCGTGGGCCTCGCCGCCGCACTGAGCCCCGGCCCGGTGCGCGCGGCGGCCGCTCGCACCCCCCTGTCCGACCCCTTCCAGCTCGGCGTCGCCTCCGGCGAGCCCGCCTCCGACGGCGTGGTGCTCTGGACGCGGCTCGCCCCCGATCCCCTCGCCCTCGACGGCTTCGGCGGCATGCCGTCCCGTCCCGTCCCCGTCCAGTGGCAGGTCGCCAAGGACGAGAACTTCAAGCACGTGGTGCGCCACGGCGTCGAGATCGCCCGCCGCGAGGAGGCGCACAGCGTCCACGTGGAGCTCGACGGCCTCGACTCCGGCGCCGAGTACTTCTACCGCTTCCGCACCGGCGGCGAGATCTCCGAGACCGGCCGCACCGTCACCGCCCCGGCCCCCGGCGGGCGCAGCCGCGACCTGAACCTGTCGTTCACCTCCTGCGCCGACTACCAGAGCGGCTGGTTCACCCCGTACCGCAGGATGGCCGAGGACCAGCCCGACCTGATCGCCTTCCTCGGCGACTACATCTACGAGTACGGCGACTACAAGTACCCCGTCCGCGACCAGGCCGGCGGCGAGTGCCTGGACCTGGCCGGCTACCGGCTGCGCCACGCCCAGCACAAGGCCGACCCGGAGCTGCGCATGGCCCACGCGATCGCCCCCTGGGTGGTGGTGTGGGACGACCACGACATCGAGAACGGCTGGGCCGGCGACGTCCCCGAGCAGCCCGACCCGCCCTTCCTCAAGCGCCGCGCCGAGGCCTTCCAGGCGTACTACGAGAACATGCCGCTGCGGCGCGCCCAGCGGCCGGACGGGTCGTCGCTGCGCCTGCACCGCTCGATCCGCTGGGGCGCCGTGGCCAACCTGCACCTGCTCGACACCCGCCAGTACCGCGACCTGTACGCGTGCACCGGCCGCAGCGGCACCGTCGGCCCCGACTGCGCGGAACGTTTCGCGCCCAACCGCACCATCCTCGGCCAGGAGCAGGAGGCCTGGCTCGACGGTGAGCTGAAGGGCTCGCGGGCCACCTGGGACCTGCTCGGCCAGCAGGTCTTCATGATGGAGATGGACTGGACCAACGGCGAGGGCAAGGGCTACTCCAACGAGGGCTGGGACGGCTACGTCGCCTCCCGGGACCGCCTGGCCGCCGCCGTCGACACGTACGGGCGCAACGCCGTCGTGCTCACCGGCGACGTGCACTCCCACTGGGCGGGCGAGATCAAGCGCGACTACCGCGACCCGGAGTCGAAGTCCGTCGCCGTCGAGCTCGTCACCACGTCGGTCACCAGCGCGGGCAACGGCATGGACGAGTATCCCGACACGCGGAACCTGCTCGCCGAGAACCCGCACGTCAAGTTCTTCAACGGCCGCCGCGGCTACGTCCGCACCCGCATCAGCGAGCGCGAGATGAAGGTCGACTTCCGCTCGCTGTCGCGCGTGACCGAGCCGTACGCCCCGGCCTACACCTCCGGCTCCTTCGTCATCGAGCCGGGCACCCCCGCACTCAACCCGACCTGACGGGACCCCCATGCGCACCGCACCGGCCGCCCTCGCGGCGGTCCTCCTCACCATGCTCTCCGTCCCCTTACCCGCCGCCGCCCAGGCCCCCGCGGCGGGGCCGCCGATGGGCTGGAGCAGCCGCTCGCTCGGCTGCTCGGTCTCCGAGACGTCCGTCAGGGCCGCCGCCGACGCGCTCGCCCCGCTCGCGCCACTCGGCTACCGGTACGTCATCCTCGACGGCTGCTGGCTGGCCCCGCAGCGCTCCGGCGGCGCGCTGGCCGCCGACCCGGCCCGCTTCCCCTCCGGGATCGAGGCCCTGGCCGCGTACGTGCGCGGCAAGGGGCTCGACCTGGGCGTGAGCCTGTCGGCGGGCACCAAGGCGTGCGCCGGCGGCGGCCCGGGCTCTTACGGCTCCGAGGCCGCCGACGCCGCCCAGGTCAAGGCGTGGGGCGTCGGCTACGTCAAGTACGACTGGTGCGACATCCCCAAGGCCGACTTCCCCGGCCAGAACGTCGAGCGGATCGCCCGGACGCTCTACCCGCGCATGCGCCAGGCGCTCGGGGACGGCGTCGTGTTCGCGATGAACAACGAGGACGGCAGCACCGTCCCGTGGCTGTGGGGCAAGGAGGCCGGGGCCACCACCTGGCGGACCAACGTCTTCAACCGGCCCATCGCCGACAGCTACGCGACCATGGTCGACATCTGGGAGTTCAACCAGCTGCGCGCCGAGTACGCGGGCGCGGGAAGCTGGGCCGACCCCGACCTCATCCAGGCCGGGCTGGGCGGCATGACCGCCACCGAGTACCGCGCCCAGTTCTCCCTGTGGGCGATAGGCGCTGCCCCGCTGATCCTCCAGGCCGACCCGGCCAGGGCGCCGCGCGAGATCGTCGCCGACCCTGAGGTGATCGCCGTCGCCCGGGACCCGCTCGGCGCGCACGGCGCCCTGGCCCGCTCCGACGGCTGGTACCACGTGCTGGTCAAGCCGCTGGCGGGCGGCGACCGGGCGATCGTGCTGTTCAACGAGAGCGACCGGGCCGCGACGATCTCCACGGACCTCGGCCCCGGCCACCACCGGATCGAGGACCTGTGGACCGGCGCGGTGACCGGCAGCACCGGCGAGCTGGCCGCCCAGGTCCCCGCGCACGGCGCCGCCATGTACCGGGTGTCGGACGGCCGCGCCGGTACGCCGCTGGTCACGTTCGAGGTCGACCCGGCCGCGCTCGGCGACGACCGGCCCTCCGTGCTGGAGCCCGGCGCGACCGGCGAGATCGTCACCCGGGTGGTCAACACCGGCGCCACCGGCGCGCTGCGCGACCTGACCGTGACGCTGGCCGTACCCGAGGGGTGGCGGGCCGAGGCGCGCACGCCCGCCGCCACCGGCAGGCTGCGCGGCGGCGAGACGTTCGCCGTCACCTGGGCCGTCACCCCGCCCGGCGGCGCGGCGCTCACCGAGCACCGGCTCGCCGCCGTCGCCGCCTTCGCCGGCGGCCGGGTGCCGGGCGAGGCGGTCGTCAGGGTCGCGCGCGCTCCGGGCGCCGGCACCACCCACCTCAGCGACCTGACCTGGACGGCGGCCAAGAACCACTTCGGCCCCGTCGAGAAGGACGCCAGCAACGGCGAGCGCGCCGCCGGCGACGGCCGCCCGCTCACCATCGAGGGCGTCCGGTACGCCAAGGGGCTCGGCGCGCACGCGCCCGCCGAGATCGAGTACTACACCGCGGGCCGCTGCGCCACGGTCCGGTTCCTGGGCGGCGTCGACGACGAGGTCGGCCAGGCCGGCTCGGCCCGCTTCGAGGTGTGGGCCGACGGCGGGCGCGTCGCCGCCTCCGAGCTCGTCACCGGCGCCGACCCGGCCGTCGAGGTCACCGCCTCCGTCGAGGGCGCCCGCCACGTGCGGCTGGTCGCCACCAACGGCGGCGACAACGCCTACTCCGACCACGTCGACTTCGCCGACGCCACCGTCACCTGTCACTAGGGGGAAACCGTTCATGATCGTGCCCAAGCCCGTCCACTGCCAGGTCCTGCCGGGACGCTTCGTCCTCGGCCCGGACACCGCGCTCGCCGCCGATCCGGCGCTGCGCGCGGCGGCCGCCTGGCTGCGGAGCGAGATCGGCCCCGTGACCGGCGGCGACCTGCCGCCCGCCGCTCCGGGGCCGGGCACGATCACGCTCGCCCTGGCCGACCTGCCGCCCGAGGCGTACCGGCTGACCGTCGGCGAGGACGGCGTCCGGATCGCCGCGGGCGGCCCCGCCGGGGCGTTCTACGCGGCGCAGACGCTCAGGCAGCTCATGCCCCCGGCCGCCTTCCGCAAGGCCGGGCCCGGCGGCGAGCTGGAGATCAGGGCCGCCCACGTCGAGGACGAGCCGCGCTTCGGCTGGCGCGGCTGCCTCCTCGACGTGGCCCGGCATTTCATGACCAAGCAGGACCTGCTGAGGTTCGTCGACCTGATGGCCCTGCACAAGCTCAACGTGCTCCACCTGCACCTGACCGACGACCAGGGCTGGCGGGTGGAGATCCGCCGCCACCCCCGGCTCACCGGGGTCGGCGCCTGGCGCACGCAGAGCCAGACCGGCTGGAACGGGCCGTTCGACGGCCGCCCGCACGGCGGCTACTACACCCAGGACGACATCAGGGAGATCGTCGCCTACGCCGGGCAGCGCAACATCACCGTCGTCCCCGAGATCGACCTGCCCGGACACACCCAGGCCGCCATCGCCGCCTACCCCGAGCTCGGCAACCTGGACACGCCGCTGGAGGTGCGCACCGGCTGGGGCATCGGCACGAACGTGCTCAACGCCGAGGAGAGCACGATCCGGTTCTTCGAGGACGTCTTCGACGAGGTCCTGGAGCTGTTCCCGAGCCCGTACGTGTGCGTCGGCGGCGACGAGTGCCCCAAGCAGCAGTGGCGTGACAGCCCCGCCGCCCAGGCCCGCATCCGCGAGCTCGGCCTGGCCGGGGAGGAGGAGCTGCAGAGCTGGTACATCCACCGCTTCGACACCTACCTGAGCGCCCGCGGGCGGCGGCTCGTCGGCTGGGACGAGATCCTCGAAGGCGGGCTCGCGCCCGGCGCGGTCGTCGCCTCCTGGCGCGGCGACCTCGGCGCGGTCACCGCCGCCAGGAACGGCCACGACGTGATCAGCACCCCCAACACGTCGGTCTACTTCGACTACCGGCAGGGGCCGGGCGAGGACGAGCCGGTCCCGTTCGGCACCGTGCTCACGCTGGAGGACGTCTACGCCTTCGAGCCGATCCCCGCCGAGCTGCGCGGCGAGCCCGCCGCCGAGCGGGTGCTGGGCTCGCAGTGCGCCGTGTGGACCGAGCTCATCGACTCGCCGCGGCAGGTCGACTACATGGCCTTCCCGAGGCTGGCGGCCTTCGCCGAGACCGTGTGGAGCCCCGCCGGCCGGGACCTGCCGGACTTCCGCCAGAGGCTGGCCGCCCACCTGGAACGGCTGGACGCGATCGGCGTGGAGTACAGGCGGGAGAGCGGGCCGCTGCCCTGGCAGACCCGCCCCGGCGTGCCGGGCAGGCCGGAGACCGTCGACGGCTGGCAGTCGCAGCTCGACGCCTGGACGGCCAACCTGCGCCGCTAGACGTCAGGCGTTCGTACAATCTTGCCTCATGGTCTCCATTGTGGCGTTAACCGCCGCCCTCGCCCTGGGCATCCCCGGCGGCTTCATGCTGTACGAGAAGGACGCGGCCAAGCACGACCCGAACCCCGAGCACAGCTGGCAGGTCAGCGGCAGGACGAGCGCCCGGCTGGTCGTCAACCCGTGCCAGAAGGCCACGCTGGGCCGCGCCGGGCGCACCGCCGCCAAGACGCTCACCTACACGGCCGTGCCCGACTACTCCAAGTCCGAGCAGGTCATCCTCTACGGCTCGGCGGGGGCGGCGAAGAAGGCCGTGCGCGACCTGCGCGCGGCCGTGCGCGCCTGCGGCACCGCCGACTACCGCTACTCCTACCGTCCCGTACGGCTCGGCGACGAGGGCGTCTCGATCACCGGCCAGGCGTACCAGAGCAAGAAGCCGGCCATCGGCGGCGAGCGGGCCGTCGTGACGCGCCGCGCCAACGCGCTGATCGTCTACACGGTGTCGGGGGAGTGGGGCAAGCCCGCCGCCGCCGACTTCAAGCAGCAGACGAAGGACGCCAAGCGGATGCTCGGGAAGATTTGCCGCATCGCCGCCTGCTGACGGGAAATGTCCCGATCTTGAGACATTGTCATGACGCGTTGCCGAAGTACGCGACCGGAGAATAAGAGAACAGGCGTGTGCCGGAGCGCCCTTGCCAGTCCGTTCCGGCACACGGCTATCTCCCCTAGAGCCGGTTGAGCCCCGTCACGTGGACGACCGCGCGCCCCTCCTCGTCGGAGGCGGCCAGGTCGATCTGCGCGTCGATGCCCCAGTCTCCGTCGCCCGCCGGGTCCTTGATCGTCTGGCGCACCGTCCACAGCCCGCTCTCCTCCTCGATGCGCAGCAGCGCGGGCCCGCGCGCGTCGGCGTCGGTGAGGATCTCCTCGTGGTCGGCGTAGTAGGCGTCGAGCGCGGCACCCCAGTCGACGTCGGGAGCCAGCTCCTCCAGCTCCTCCTCCTTCTCCAGCGCGCACAGCTCCACCAGCCGGAACATCGCGTTGCGCACCAGCACCCGGAACGCCCGGGTGTTGCCCGTCACCGGCCGCACCTTCGTCTCCAGCGCCTCGCGCTCCTCCAGCGCCAGATCCGGGTTGGCCAGCTTCTCCCACTCGTCGATCAGGCTGGAGTCGACCTGGCGGACCAGCTCGCCCAGCCACTCGATGAGGTCGGTCAGGTCCTCGGTCTTCAGGTGCTCGGGCACCGTGCGCGACAGCGTCCGGTAGGCGTCGGCCAGGTAGCGCAGCACCGTGCCCTCCGACCGGGCCAGCTCGTAGAACTGGATGTACTCGCCGAACGTCATCGCCCGCTCGAACATGTCGCGCACCACGGCCTTCGGGCTGACCGTGTAGTCGCCCACCCACGGGTGGCCGCGCCGGTAGGTCTCGTACGCGCCGAGCAGCAGGTCGTCCAGCGGCATCGGGTACATGACCTCGGCCAGCGCCTCCATGCGCTCCTCGTACTCCATGCCGTCGGCCTTCATCTGCGCGACCGCCTCGCCCCTGGCCTTCTTCAGCTGGGCCGACAGGATCTGGCGCGGGTCGTCGAGGATCGACTCCACGATCGACACCATGTCGAGCGCGTAGCTCGGCGACTCGCGGTCGAGCAGGTCGAAGGCGGCCAGCGCGAACGTCGACAGCGCCTGGTTGAGCGCGAAGTCGTCCTGGAGCTGGATCGTCAGCCGGGCCCTGCGGCCCTGCTCGTCGGGCTCGGCGAGCTGCTCGACCACGCCGCCCGCCAGCAGCGACCGGTAGATGGCGATGGCCTGGCTGATGTGCCGCCGCTGCCACTTGCGGTCCTCGTGGTTGTCGGTCAGCAGGTGCTTCATCGCCTGGAAGCAGTCGCCCGGCCGGTTGATCACCGCCAGCAGCATCGCGTTGCTCACCTTGAAGCGCGAGTTGAGCGGCTCGGGCTCGGCCTGCTGGAGCTTCTCGAACGTCTCCTCGCTCCAGCCGACGAACCCCTCCGGCGGCTTCTTGCGGGCATAGCCGCGCCGCCGCTTCGGGTCGTCGCCGATCTTGGCGAGGGCCTTGGCGTTCTCGATGTCGTGCTCGGGCGCCTGGCAGGCCACGTAGCCGATCGTGTCGAACCCGGCCCGGCCCGCCCGGCCGGCGATCTGGTGGAACTCGCGGGCGCGCAGCCGGCGCACCTTGTTGCCGTCGTACTTCGACAGCGCCGTGAACAGCACCGTGCGGATCGGCACGTTGACGCCGACGCCCAGCGTGTCGGTGCCGCAGATGACCTTGAGCAGCCCGGCCTGCGCCAGCCGCTCCACCAGCCGCCGGTACTTCGGCAGCATGCCGGCGTGGTGCACGCCGATGCCGTGGCGCACCAGCCGCGACAGCGCCCGGCCGAAGCGGGTGGTGAAGCGGAAGCCGCCGATCATCGCGGCGATGGCCTCCTTCTCCGCCTTGGAGGCCATGTTGATGCTCATCAGCGCCTGGGCCCGCTCCATCGCCGCCGCCTGCGTGAAGTGCACCACGTAGACGGGAGCCTGGCCGGTGGAGAGCATCTCCTCCAGCGACTCGTGCAGCGGCGTCATCCGGTAGGAGTAGACCAGCGGGACCGGCCGCTCGGCGTGCTTGACCACGGCCGTCGGCCGCCCGGTGCGCCGGGTCAGGTCGCGCTCGAACATCGAGACGTCGCCGAGCGTCGCCGACATCAGGATGAACTGCACGTTCGGCAGCTCCAGCAGCGGCACCTGCCAGGCCCAGCCCCGGTCGGGCTCGGCGTAGAAGTGGAACTCGTCCATCACCACCTGGCCGATGTCGGCCGCCGCGCCGTCGCGCAGCGCCACGTTGGCCAGGATCTCGGCGGTGCAGCAGATGATCGGCGCGCCCGCGTTGACGCTCGCGTCGCCGGTCATCATGCCGACGTTCTCGGTGCCGAAGATCGCGCACAGGTCGAAGAACTTCTCCGACACCAGCGCCTTGATCGGCGCGGTGTAGAAGGTGCGCACGTCCCGGGTCAGGGCGGCGAAGTGGGCCCCGGCGGCCACCAGGCTCTTGCCCGAGCCGGTCGGCGTGGCCAGGATCAGGTTGCTGCCCGACACCACCTCGATCAGCGCCTCCTCCTGGGCGGGATAGAGGGTGAGCCCCCGTTCGGAGTTCCAGGACGCGAAGGCGTCGAAAATGGCGTCGGGATCGGCGTCGATCTCTTCCGGCAGGCGGTCAACGAGAAGGCTCACACCCCTATCCTGCCGAAGTTCACCGCGTGGTCGAACCGGCGCCCTCACATCCGGGTGCGCGGCCCGGTCAGGAGCAGCCCGCCGAGGACCGCGATGACGCCCAGGAACGGCACCCCGCCGGGCGCGAACCCGGCGACCGTGAGCGCCAGCAGCCCGCCGCCCGTCAGCGCCGCCGACGTGAGCGCCGTCGCCCAGGTGGCTCGCCCGTACGGCAGCGCGGGCGGCTCCTCGAACCGGGAGAACCAGCGCAGCAGCGGCCACAGCAGCAGGCACAGCGCGCCGAACCACACCGGCCATCCGGCCAGCCAGAACGCGCTGCCCGGCGTGGGCGTCTGGACCCGCATCGCCACCACGACCACGCCCGTCACCGCGAACAGCGCCGGCATGTGCCACAGGTAGGCGGTCATGATGCGCGGCCCGGCCCAGGCCAGCACCCGCGTCAGCGGCAGCCGCACGATCCACGGCCGCAGCAGCGCCGCCAGCCCCACCTGCCCGAACGAGACGGCCAGCATCGCCAGCGTGGGCGGCGCCATGTTCGACATCTCCGCGCCGGGCAGCCCGATCATGCTGCCGGGGTAGGGCCCGTACGCCACCAGGAGCGCCGCCGCGCCGAAGCCGCCCGCCGCCATGAGCACGGGCAGCCGCAGCCGGCCGCCGGCGTACAGGAAGCCGAGCTGGTGCACCGCCAGCCACACGAACACGATGTTCGCGTAGCCCAGCGCGTCCACGCCGGTCGAGAAGCGCACCACGTCGGTCAGCACCGCGGCCGCCGCCAGCACGGCCACCACCCGCCACCCGTGCGCGGCGTGCAGCCGCAGCAGGTACGGCGTCGCCGTCACCGCGATCAGGTAGACCGCCAGGAACCACAGGAGCTGCCCGGTGAGGCGAGCCCCCACCTCCAGCGGCTGCTCCGGCACGCCCAGCGTCATCAGCACGTGGGGCAGCGGCAGCCACACCGCCGCCAGCGGCAGCAGCGGCCACGCCAGCCTGCGCACCCGCGTGACGATCCACTGCGGCCCGCCGTGCGCCGCCCGCCCGAAGCTGATCGCGTTGGCCGCCCCGCCCGCGAAGAACACCAGCGGCATCACCTGGCTGATCCACGTGACCACCCACACGCCCGGCTCGGCCAGCGCGTTGCCGGTGGTCAGCCGCGCCCCGTCGTAGTCCAGGACCGGGATCGTCCAGTGCTGCAGCACGACCAGCGCCATCCCGAACACCCGCAGGATGTCGATGAACGGGTCCCTGGCCCGGCGCGGGGAACCGGTGCGCGCCGGCTGCTCGGGCAGGGCGGGCCGCTCCAGCAGGACGGTCATGGAAGCCTCGTTTCATCGGGGGTGGGGCGATGTCCCAAGGCTTCCGTCCGGGCGGCTCGCGCACATTGCCGCGAACCACCGTCTTGCGGTCGTCCCGCCACCACCCCGGGGGTGGGGCTGGCCCTACCATCGCAAGACCGGCGCACCGGTTCGAAAACGGCTTTCCGGGGCTCTAGCGTGGAGGCATGCGCTCCCTGATTCGGCGGGTCATGCTCGACACCCGCTACACCCTGGTGGGGTTCCCCACCACGCTGATCGGCTTCGCCGTCACCCTGGTCGGCCTGTCCGCCGGCGTCGGCACCGCCGTGGTGTGGATCGGCGTGCCGGTGCTCGCGGCCACCCTTTTGGCTGCCAGGGGATTCGCCGACGCGGAGCGCGGCTGGCTGTCCGACGTGCTCAAGCGGCCCCCGGTGCGGCCCCGCTACAAGCCGGCCCCGCCCGGGGCGGGCCGCTTCCGGCGGATCGTCAACCCGCTCACCAGCGGGCAGTCCTGGCTCGACCTGCTGCACTCCATCGTGAACTTCCCGCCCGCGCTGATCGCGTTCGTGCTCACCGTGGTCTGCTGGGCGCTGCCGCTTGCCGGCCTGACCTACCCGATCTACGGGCTCATCACCTCACGCATCGAGGACAACGTGGAGCTGCCCGAGCTGCTCGGCCTGGGCGACGGCTACCTGATCAACTCGATCTTCTACGTGGCGCTGGGGCTGCTGTTCCTGCTCATCCTGCCCTTCACCGTGCGCGGGGCGGCGCTGGTGCGCGCCGGGCTCGGCCGGGCCCTGCTCACCGGCGTCGCCGAGCTGCAGGAGCGCATCGACGACCTGGCCCAGGGCCGCGCCGCCGCCGTGTCGGCCGAGGCCAACGCGCTGCGCAAGCTGGAGCGCGACATCCACGACGGGCCGCAGCAGCGCCTGGTGTCGCTGGCCATGGAGCTCTCGCGGGCCCAGCGGCAGCTGAAGAAGGACCCCGAGGCCGCCCAGGCCACGCTCACCTCCGCGATCTCCGCCACCCGCGAGACGCTCGACGAGCTGCGCGCGCTCTCGCGCGGCATCGCCCCGCCCATCCTGTCCGACCGCGGCCTGGCCCCGGCGCTCGCCGCCCTGGCCGGGCGCTCGATCGTCCCCGTCGAGCTGGACGTGCGCGCCACCGGCCGGTACGAGGCCGCGGTGGAGAACGCCGTCTACTTCGTCGTCGCCGAGACCCTCACCAACGTCGCCAAGCACAGCCAGGCGAGCGTGTGCACCATCCGCCTCACCCACACCGACGACGCCCTCGTGCTGACGATCGTGGATGATGGGGTCGGCGGCGCCCACGTCGCCAAGGGACATGGTCTCGCCGGGCTGGCCGACCGGCTCCGCGCGGTCGACGGGGAGCTGGAGGTGCACTCGCCCGACGGCGGGCCGACAGTGATAGCAGCGGAGGTACCGTGCGCGTAGTCGTGGCCGATGACGCGGTTCTGATCAGGGAGGGCCTGGTCAGGCTGCTCGAGGAGTTCGGCTGCGAGGTGGTCGCGACCGTCGGTGACGGCGACGGCCTCGTCGAGGCGGTGGCCGAGCACCGGCCCGACGTGTCGGTGGTGGACGTGCGCATGCCGCCGTCGTTCACCGACGAGGGGCTGCGCGCCGCCGTGGAGGCGCGCCGCCGGGTGCCGGGCGCGCCGGTGCTCATCCTGTCGCAGTACGTCGAGGTCTCCTACGCCGACGACCTGCTCGCCGACGCCCGGGGCGCGGTGGGCTACCTGCTGAAGGACCGGGTCGTCGACGTGGACGAGTTCATGGAGGGCCTGCGGCGGGTCGCCGCAGGCGGGACCGTGTTCGATCCGCAGGTGGTGTCGCAGTTGATGGTGCGCAGGCGCAAGGACGACCCGCTGGCCCAGCTCACACCGCGGGAGCGTGAGGTGCTCGGCCTGATGGCGGAGGGCAAGTCCAACCCCGCGATCGGCCGCCAGCTCGTGATCAGCGACGGGGCCGTGGAGAAGCACATCAGGAGCATCTTCAGCAAGCTCGGCCTCTACGCCGACGACAGCGACCAACATCGGCGCGTGCTCGCGGTGCTGGCCTACCTGCGCAGCTGAGCCCCGGCCCTCCCGGGGGCGGCACCGGGGAGGTCCCTGGCGGGGGCGTCGCGGATCTCTCCGGGAGGCGGCCGGTGATGCGGAGGGGTGTGCCGGTCTCCTGGAGCGTTGCCGGCCGGTCCGCGCGGCGCTGCGCGCGGACCTGGCCGCCCGGCCGGTTTAGCCGAGCGCGTCGACCAGCTTCTTGCGCTGCTGGGCGCCCAGGCCGCCGAGGCGGCGCTTCTCGTCGACGCCCGCCTCCTCCATGAGCGCGGTGGCCTTGGCCGGGCCGACGCCCTTCACGGCGCGCAGGGCCTGCGACACCTTGATCTTCTTGGCGATGTCGTCATCGCGCTCCAGCAGCTGCGAGAACGACAGCTCGCCGGTCTTGACCTTGGCGAGCAGGGCGGTGCGGGCGGCGCGAGCCTCCGCGGCCTTCTCCAGCGCGGCCTTGCGCTGCTCTGGGGTAAGAGTGGGAAGTGCCATCTGCTGTTCTCTCCTCGGGGAGTTGACGATCGGGGTTTCTGTTACCCGTAGTGCAGTGGCTAATCATGGCGGATACCAGCGGTTCGTGTTGCCCAAAGCGCCCGGTCAACGTGTCCGCCACACCGAGGCGGCCGCTTCGGCGCACGCCTGGTCCTGCTCCGGGGTGCCGCCGCTGACCCCCACGCCGCCGGCCACGCACCCGCTCCGGCCGCGGCCGGACCACAGCGGCAGACCGCCCGGAGTGCGCTCCCACGGCCCGGCTCCCGGGCCGCCCGTCCCCGACAGCTCGGCCGTCGGCCTGCGGTGGGCCGCGGCGGCGCTCGCCCGGCCGGGCGCGAGCGTGGTGCCGGCGAACCCCGCACCCGCCATACGCTGGAAAGACACCAGATGTCCGCCCGCGTCGACCACCGCCACGGAGATCGCCGAACCCTCCCGGGAAGCCTGCCGCAACGCCGCCTCGCACATGCGCAACGCGATCTCCAGATCCATCGGCCGTCCCCCTCGCGTCAGGTCACCTGCCTGCTCGACGCCTCACCGCCGCCGCCGGTGCACAGACCCGCCGGGATCGCCGTACGGATCACGTACGGGATGGTCGTTTTGAGCCTTAAAGCGTGCTTTCTAGCGATATTTCGTGGTATGCATCACACTGTGCTCCCGGGCGTGTCGCGGGCGAGCCAGCCGGCCAGGCCCTCCGGGGTCAGGAACGCGTCGAAGACCGACTCCATCGCGCCCACCAGCGAGGCGCGCCGGCCCAGCGCGGCCGGGGTGACGAGCGGCGGGCGCTCGCGGCGGATCGTCATCAGCCCGCCCGTCAGCGACTCCGCCAGCACCGCGCCGGCCTGTCCGTGCAGGTCGGCGGCCAGCCCGGAGAGCGTCACCACCTCCGGGTCGTGCGCGTTGACCAGGGCGGCCGCGCCCCGGCCGAGCGCCCGCGCGGCGGCCGCCACCGCGCGCGCCGCGGCCGGCTCGCCCGCCCGCGCCGCGGCCATCACCCGCTCGGCCTGCTCGCGGCCCCGGCCGCCGCCGTGGGCCAGGCCCATGTGACGCAGCAGCGCGTTCGCGCCCACGTCGAGCGCCCAGCAGCCCGTCGCGCCGCACGCGCACGGCAGCGAGCCACCGGTCAGCGGCATGTGGCCGAACTCGGCGCCCATCCCGCCGGCGCCCTCCAGCGGCCGGCCGCCGACGACGAGCACCCCGCCCAGGTCGAAGTCCACGTGCAGGTGCAGGCCGACGCCGACGCCGCGCAGCAGCCCGCGCCTGGCCTCGGCCAGCCCGGCCAGCGCGGTGTCGTTGCCGACCCGGACCCAGCCGGGTGGCAGCCCCAGCAGGGCGGGCACGTCGACCGCGCGCCAGCCCAGGTGCGGCACGTCCGCCCGGCCGCCGGGGCCGATCGGGCCCGCCACCGCCACGCCGGCGCCCACGGCCCGTCCGCGAAGGCGCGCCCGGTGCTCGCGCAGCGCGGCCCCCAGCGGCTCCAGCGCGCCGCGCGGGGTGCCGTCGTGGCCGCGCACCTCCAGCACGGCCGTCCGGCCGCCCAGCTCGCACGCCGCCAGCTCCCAGGCGTCCTCCCGCAGGTCGGCGGCCAGCACGACGGGACCTCGCGGATGTGGCCCCGGCACCATCGTCGGGCGGCCCCTGGCCTGCTCCGGGGCCGGCTCCTCGTGCAGCAGCGCGTCCTCGGCCAGACCGCCGACCAGCACCGACGCGGTGCCCCTGGCCAGCTCCAGATCGCGGGTGAGCCGCGACCGGGTCAGCGTGGCCCCGCCGTCGTGCACGGCGCGCAGCAGCCGCACCCGGTTGTGCGCGCGCAGCTCGCCGGTCGTCGTCGCTCCACTGTTCCCAGACATCGTGACTCTCATTATGCTCTAGACGTGAACAAAAGACGCGATGACGCTCGACGTGCCCGTATCGGGGTGTTCGGTTTCTTCTTCCTGGCGGGACTCGTCATGGGCCTGTGGGCGGCCGGGCTGCCGTCGCTGAACGACCGGCTGGACCTCGGCCCGGCCCGGCTGGGCAGCGTGCTGCTGCTCATCTCGGGCGGCGCGCTGGTGTCGATGCTCGTGGCCGGGCCGCTGGTCGACCGGTGGTCCAGCCGGGCGGTGTGCTGGTTCGCCGGGCCGGCGTCGGCCGTGGTACTGCTCGGGCCCGCGCTCGCGCCCGACTACCTGTGGCTGGCGGTGCTGGCGGTGCTGTTCGGCCTGGGGCTGGGCGTCACCGAGGTGGCCATGAACGCCCACTCGGTCGAGGTCGAGCGGCGTTACGCGCGGCCGATCATCTCGGCGTTCCACGGCACCTGGAGCCTCGGCGGGGCGGCCGGCGGCGCGATCACCGCCCTGGTGCTGCAGGCCGGGCTGGACGCCCAGGCGCTGCTCGTCGTGGCGGGCGTGGTGGTGCCGTTCCTGTACCTGCCGGCGGCGCGGCTGCTGCTGCCCGACCCGCCCGCGCACGCCGCCGAGCAGCAGGCCGCCCGGTCCGGGTCGCCGCTGAAGTGGGGGCTGATCGCGCTGCTCGGCGTCGCCGCCTTCGCCGGGCACCTGGCCGAGGGCGCCGCGATCGACTGGGCCGCGCTGCACGCCCGCTGGGTCCTCGACGCCGACCCGGCAGCCGCGCCGCTGGCCTACACGGTCTTCGCCGTCGCCATGACCACCATCCGCCTGCTGGGCGACCCGATCCGGGCCCGCCTCGGCTCGATCCGCACCATCCAGCTTGCCGGGCTGCTCGCCACCTGCGGCTACGTGCTCGTGCTCGCCGCCCCGGCGACCGGCTCGCTCGCGCTGGCCTGCGCCTGGACCGGCTGGGCCCTGGCGGGCGTCGGCCTCGCCACCGTCGTGCCGGTGATCTTCAGCGCGGTCGGCGCCGCGGGCGGGCCCGTCGGCAAGGCGCTGTCGCTGGTGACGGCCTTCGGCTACAGCGGGCTCCTGGTCGGCCCCGCCGTGCTCGGCTACGTGGCGGAGGCGTCCTCGCTGCCGATCGCGCTGATCGTGCCCGCCGTCCTGTCGGCCGTCGTGGCGCTCACCGGGGCCCCGTCCATCCGTTCGCTCGACCGGCTGACGCCGGCCCCCGACCCGGTGCCCGCCTCGGCCCGCGACTGACGCTCCGTAGCCGTCCGCCTGGCCCCGATTTGGGAAACAGCCCCCTGACCTGGTGTTATGGGATCGTGACTTGACCCTGCGGTTACGGGGGCTGTTTCATGTGCCAAACACCGTAAACGTTTACAGCAGGTGTCTGAAATCGTTTACGAATCTGGAAGGACAGCCTTGGCCGACGGACCCACGATCACCACGATCGCCGAGCGCGCCGGTGTCTCCATCGCCTCGGTGTCGCGGGTGCTCAACGGCCTGCCGACCAGGCAGGAGACCGTGCGCAAGGTGATGGCCGCCGCCGACGAGCTCGGCTACGTGCGCAACGCCGTGGCCCGCTCGCTCAAGTCGCGCCGCACCCACCAGGTCGCCTTCGCCATGGCCGACGTCGGCAACCCCGCCTACCTCGCCATGCTGCGGCAGATCCAGCCCGTGCTCAAGGCCGCCGGCTACCGGCTCGTGCTGCACTCCACCGACGCCGTGGCCGCCGACGAGATCGACGTGCTGCACAGCCTCGGCGAACGCTACGTCGACGGGCTCATCATGAGCCCGCTGCGCGTCACCGAACAGCACCTGCAGATGCTGCGCGCCGCCCGCGCCCCCGTCGTGATCATCGGATCGGTGCCGGAGGGCACCCCGGTCGACAACGTGCGTGCCGACTCGCGCACCGGCGTCAAGCTGGCCGTCGACCACCTGCACGCGCTCGGGCGGCGGCGCATCGGCATGGTCAACGGCCCGCTCGACACCGTGCCCGGCGCGGCCCGCGGCGCCGCCTACCGCGAGGCGCTGGAGACGCTCGGGCTGCCCTACGACGAGAACCTGGTCGAGATCGGCGACTTCTACCGCGCCGAAGGCGCCCGGGCCGTCGCCGAGCTGCTGCTCCGCGAGCCCGGGGTCGACGCGCTCATGTGCGCCAACGACCTCATCGCGCTCGGCGCGCTCGACGTGCTGCGCGCCGCCGGCCGGCGGGTGCCCGAGGACGTGGCCGTGGTCGGCATGGACGACACCGACCTGGCCGCGGCCTCCTGGCCGTCGCTGACCAGCGTCTCGCTCGGCTCGGCCGAACGCGGCAAGGCCGCGGCCGAGCTGCTGCTGGACCGGCTGCAGCACGGCGACCGCGAGCCCCGCCTGGTGACGGTCCCGCCCCGCCTGGCGGTGCGCGCCTCGACGACGGGGGAGGAGCCCTACCCGGCTTCCCGGGCGGCGGGCCGTACACGAGCTGACAAGAGGGAGGGGGGCAGGTCATGACGGCCACCGCGACGAAGCCGGCGCCGCCGGCGCGGCACGCGCGCGGCCGGCAGCGGCCGAGGCAGACCCGCGAGATGTGGGTGCTGATGCTGCCGGCGCTGGTGCCGGTGGTGCTGTTCAGCGTGGGCCCGCTGCTGTACGGGATCGGGCTGGCGTTCACCGACGCCGAGGCCGGGCGCAACCACGAGACGAGCTTCGTCGGCCTGGAGAACTTCGCCGACCTGCTCGGCGACGGCGACTTCTGGTCGTCCATGCGGATCGGCCTGATCTGGTCGGTCACCGTGACCGTGCTGCAGTTCCTCGCCTCGCTGGGGCTGGCGCTGCTGCTCAACCAGAAGCTGTTCCTGCGCGGCCTGGCCCGGGTGCTCGCCGTCGTGCCGTGGGCGATGCCGCCCGTGGTCATCGGCCTGATGTGGCGGCTCGTCTACCACCCCGACGCCGGCATCGTGAACAGCACGCTCGGCACCGACATCAACTGGCTGGCCGACTTCTCCTGGGCGCTGCCCGCCATCATCGTCATGGGCATCTGGAGCGGCATGCCGCAGACCACCGTGGTGCTGCTGGCCGGCCTGCAGAACGTGCCCAGGGAGCTGTACGAGGCCGGCGCGATGGACGGCGCGGGCACCTGGCGCAAGTTCTGGAGCATCACGCTGCCCCAGCTGCGCCCCATCATCGTCACCATCACCTCGCTCGACTTCGTGTGGAACGTCAACCAGTTCAGCCTGGTCTACGTGCTCACCCAGGGCGGGCCCGGCGGGCAGACGCGGCTGCCGATGCTGTTCGCCTACGAGGAGGCGTTCCGCTACGGCTTCTTCGGCTACGCGGCCGCGCTCGGCGTCAGCATCGTCATCGTCGTGCTCGGCCTGCTCGGCGTCTATCTGTGGCGGCAACTGAGGGAGGCGTCATGAAGAAGATCCCCCAGTACGTCGCGCTGCTGGCGTACATGGTGTTCCTGGCCTTCCCGCTGGTGTGGCTGCTGTCGACGGCGCTGAAGACGCCGCAGGAGATGGCGAGCCTCGACCCCACGTGGATCCCGCGCAGCCCGACGCTGGCCAACTTCTCCGACGCGTTCAGCGAGCAGGACCTCGTCGGGGCCGGGCTGCGCAGCCTGGTCGTGGCCCTGGCCAGCTCGGCGCTGACGGTGGCCGTGGCGCTGCCCGCCTCCTACGCGCTGGCCCGCTACCAGGGCGCGCTCAAGCGGGTCGCGCTCGGCTGGGTGCTCGTCAGCCAGGTGTTCCCGTTCATCCTGATCATCATCCCGCTGTTCATGGTGCTGCGGCAGCTCGACCTGGTGAACACCCTGCCGGGACTCGTCGTCGTGCACGTGACGTTCACGCTGCCGTTCGCGCTGTGGATGCTCCAGGGCTACGTGCGCTCGGTGCCGCGCGAGCTGGAGGAGGCCGCCTCCGTCGACGGGGCGACCCGGCTGCGGGCGATCGTCAGCGTCGTCGCGCCGCTGCTCGCGCCCGGCGTGGTGGCGACACTGCTGTTCTCGTTCATCTCCTCGTGGAACGAGTTCCTGTTCGCGCTCGTGGTCCTGAAGGACCCGGACGTGATGACGCTCCCCCTGACGCTGGTGAGGTTCACCGGCCCGGAGGGCGTGTCGAGGCTCGGCCCGCTCGCCGCGGCGTCGCTCATGGCGACGATCCCGAGCCTGATCTTTTTCGCAATCATCCAGCGCAGGCTGAGGTCAGGTCTGATGGCCGGCGCTGTGAAGGGCTAGGAGGGCTCACATGCGTATCAAATCCGCGTTGGCTGCGGCGGCGGTCGTCGCGCTGGCCGCCGGGTGCGGCGGCAGCGGCGGGGACAGCGGGTCCTCCGGCACCCCGAACGAGCCGGTCAAGCTCGACTTCCTCAGCCTCGCCTGGCAGAAGGAGTCGGTCGCGGCCAACAAGGCGCTCGTCGAGGAGTGGAACAAGGCCAACCCGAACATCCAGGTCACCTACGTCCAGGGCAGCTGGGACAACGTCAACGACCAGCTCGTCACCTCCTTCGAGGGCGGCGACGCGCCGGACGTCATCCACGACGACTCCCCGGCGCTGTCCGGCTTCGCCTCCAAGGGCTACCTGCTCGACCTGACCGGCAAGGTGCCGGACGAGCTCAAGTCCGACATCCCGCAGGCCGCCTGGGACACCGTCACCTTCGACGACGGCAAGGGCAACCAGGGCGTCTACGGCGTGCCGTTCCTGCAGGAGTCGCAGGTCATCATCGCCAACAAGAAGCTCCTGGACGCCGCCAAGGTGCGCATCCCCACCGCCGGCGAGCCGTGGACGTGGGACGAGTTCGCCGAGGTCAGCAAGAAGCTCACCAAGGGCGACACGTTCGGCGTCGCCTGGCCGATGAAGTCGCCCGTCAACAAGACGCTCAACCTGGCGCTCAACTTCGGCGGCACCTTCTTCCAGACGGGCGCCGACGGCAAGACCACCGTCAAGGTCGGCGCGGAGGAGAAGGAAGTCCTCCAGCGCATCCACGACCAGCTCTACAAGGACAAGACGGCCGACACCTCGGCGCTCGGCATGGGCACCGCCGACCCGCTGCCCGGCTTCTTCGCCGACAAGTACGCGATGCTGCCCGTCGGCGTCTACCTGCGCCAGCAGGTCGCCGAGCAGGCGCCCGACGGCTTCGAGTGGGTGACGCTGCCGCCGCTCAAGGGCACCACCACCGAGCAGGGCGCGGTCTCCCAGACGCTGTCCATCGCCGCCGACAGCAAGCACCCGGAGGAGGCCATGAAGTTCATGGCGTTCTTCCTCAACGGCCCCAACCAGGCCAAGCTCGCCAAGGGCGACTGGCTGCTGCCGACCTCGCAGAAGGCCGCCGCCGACCCCGCCATCACCACCGAGGAGAACGGCTGGGACGTGGCCACCGCCTCCGCCAAGAGCCTCGTCGTCGCGCCGTTCCTCAAGGTGAACGGGTTCGACGAGTGGAAGAGCAAGGTCGCCACGCCGGTGCTGCAGGAGTTCTTCGCCAACAAGATCACCCTGGACGAGGCGGCCAAGCGGCTCGTCGAGGAGGGCAACGGGGTGCTGGAGCGGTACCAGCGGTGACGTATCGCGACAGGGCCCGGGGGTGTCTGCTCGGCCTGGCGGCCGGCGACGCCCTCGGGGCGCCCGCCGAGAACCTGACCCCCGCCGAGATCCGCCGCCGCTGGGGGCGGCTCACCGAGATCGAGGGCGGCGGCACCGACGACACCGAGTACGCCATCTTCGCCGCGTCGCTGCTGGTGGCGCACGGGCACGACCTGACCCCGGCCGACGTGGCCGCCGCCTACCGGGAGCGGATCATCCCGCTGGTGACCGGGCCGATGCGCGGCGCCGGGTTCTCCGAGCTCGGCACCATCGAGGCGCTGCGCCGCGGGCTGGAGCCGCCGCTGACCGGGATGGTGCACCAGCACGGCTGGTCCGACGGGCTGGCCATGCGGGCCGCGCCGTACGGGATCTTCTGTCCCGGCGACCCGGCGGAGGCGGCGCGGCTGGTCGAACAGGACGGGCTCGTCAGCCAGTCGGGCGAGGGCATTCTCGGCGGCCGCGCGGTCGCCGGGGCGGTCGCCGCCGCCATGGGCGGCGCCGCGCCGGGCGACGCGGTCGGCGCGGCGCTCGCGGTGGTGCCCGCCGATTCCTGGACGGCGCGGGCGATCGGCCGCGCTGTCGCGGTGCTGGAACGGTCCGGCCCGCCGTCCCCGGACGGCGACGACGGGCCGCTGGTCGAGGCGCTGCACGAGGCCGTCGTCGTCCGCCACTACCCGTGGACCGACGTGGCGCCGGAGGCCGTCGCGCTGGCGCTGGCCGCCTACCTGGCGGGCGGCGGCCAGGTGGAGGCGTCGGTGACGTTCGGGGTCTCCCTGGGCCGCGACGCCGACACCATCGGCGCCATCGCCGGAGCCGTCGCGGGCGCGACCTCCGGAGAGGGCGGCGTGCCCGGGCGGTGGGCGGCCCGCATCGGCCCGGTCACCGGGAAATGCCTGCCCGTCGTGGCCGGGAAGCACGTGCTGGACGTCGCCGACGAGCTGGCCGGGGCCGTGGCAGACACGAGAGGACGCTGAGGACGATGTCGGGGGACAGGATCACGGGGGCCTTCGCCGGGCTCGCCGTGGGCGACGCCGCGGGCTGGCCCGCGAGCAGGCACCGGGCGGCGCTGCACGCGCCGTGGAGCCGGCGCCTGCACCGCGAGCTCGACGCGTTCGCCGAGGAGCACCAGGTCACCACGCTGCCGGTGCCGTTCGCGCTCAACCAGCCGATCGCGCCGCTGGCCGTCGGCCCGTCCGACGACGCCGAATGGCTCGCCTGGACGGCGCTCACCATCGACCGGCCCCGCGCCGAGGCGTTCCGCGCCCTGGCCGGCCGCGACGACATCCGGACGCGCGTGTCCGTGGCCACCGCGCTGGACAACCTCGCCCGGGGCGTCGAGCCGCCCGCGAGCGGCCACGACAACCCGCACCACTTCGACGACGCCGCCGCCGTCCGGGCGGTCGCCTTCGGCGCGCTCGGCCGCGACCCCGGCGACGACGCCCGGGTCACCAACGCGGGCGACGGCGTCCTCGGCGCGCTCGCGATGGCGGCGGCCGTGGCCGAGGCGGTCGCCACCGGCTCGGCCACCCGCGCGGTGGCCGCCGCGCTGGACGTCCTGCCCGAGGACACCGCCATCGGGCACAACGCCCGCGTGGCGCTGGCGGCGGCCCGCGCGGCGGGCGACCCGTTCGCGGCGGTGCCCGCGCTCGACGCCGCGCTGCTCGACCACGTCTACAGCTACGGGGTGGGCGCCGCGCAGACGGTGCCCGTGGCGCTGGCCCTGACCGAGGCCGCCCAGGGGGCGCTCGTCCGGGCCGTGCCGGCCGCGGCCTGCCTGGCCGCGCTCGCCGACTCCGCGCCGGCGCTGACCGGCGCGATCACCGGCGCCTGCGGGGGGTACGGTGCGATCCCGGAGGGGTGGACCGCATCGGCCCGCAGGCTGGCCGGCTGCTGCCTGCCCGAAACGGCAGGCCAGGATCTCATCGACATTGTGGAGGGACTTTCATGACGCCGCTTGACGACAGGGCGATCGGCTGCGTGGCGGGGGCGGCGGTCGGTGACGCGCTGGGCGGCGCCACCGAGGGGTGGACCCCCGAGCAGATCGTCGAACGCTACGGCGGCCAGGTCGAGGGCATCGTGCCGCCGTTCAACGAGGACTGGCGCAACGCCCGGCCCATCGCCCCGTACCACAAGGGCGACGGCCACATCACCGACGACACCCTGATGACGCACGCGCTGATCCGCGTCTACGAGAAGGTCGGCGGCCACCTCGGCGCGTACGCGATGGCCGAGCACCTGGTGCCCGAGCTCATGGGGCAGCGCCAGTGGATCCCCGAGCTGGAGGCCGAGGCGCTGCCGCTGCAGCGGATCTTCCTGGCCGAGAAGTGGATCGTGGCCCGGCTGCACTACGGGCACGTCGACCCGCGCGAGGCGGGCGTCGGCAACATCGTCAACTGCGGCGCCGCCATGTACGTCGCCCCGGTCGGCATCGTCAACGCCGCCGACCCCGACGCCGCCTACGCCGAGGCCATCGACCTGACCGGCGCCCACCAGTCCAGCTACGGCCGCGAGGCCGCCGGCGTCATGGCCGCCGCCGTCGCCGAGGCCATGCGGCCCGGCGCCACCCCCGACTCCGTCGTCGCCGCCTGCCTGCGCCTGGCCAAGGACGGCACCCGCGCCGCCATCGAGGCCGTGTGCGAGGCGGCCCGCGGCCTCGGCCACTGGGACGGCTCGTTCGCCACGCTGCGCGCCGCCATGCGCCCGTACGACACCGTCGCCGACACCTACCGCGACCAGGGCCTCGGCGCCCGCCGCCCGAGCCGCACGCACAGCATCGAGGAGCTGCCGCTGGCGCTGGCCTTCCTCGTCATCGCCAAGGGCGACTACCGCGACACCGTGCTCGGCGGCGTCAACTACGGCCGCGACGCCGACTCCATCGCCTCGATGGGCGGCGCGATCGCGGGCGCGCTCGGCGGCCTGGCCGCCGTCCCCGCCGAGTGGGTCGAGCAGGTGGGCACGGCCAGCCGCACCGACATCGTCGGGCCCGGCCGCGTCATCGCCGAGGTGGCGCGCCGCGTCCACGCCGGCGACCTGGCCCGCCGCCGCGCCCACGAGGCGGCCTTCGCCGGTCTCCTGGAGGACTGACATGATCCGGCTGACCTGGGTGCAGCCCGAGGACCTGGTGGGGCACGAGCTCCGCCAGGCCGCAGAGGACGGCCGTGACGCGAGCGCCGTCGCGGCGCGCTGGCACGCCGCCGGGGGGCACGACGCGCCGCCGCGCGCCGGCGCCTCCGAGCCCGGGGCGCAGCGGCTGCGCGGCCTGGCCGAGGAGCTGCTGGACGAGCTTGCCGCCGTCCCGTCCCCGCTCGACGAGCCCGGCGACCTGGCCGCCGTCATCGACGCCTGCCCCGGCTGGCCGGCGCCCAGGCCCGGCGCCGCCGTCTCCCCGGAGCGGGTGCTGGGCGCCTGGCAGGGCCGGGCGGCGGGCTGCGTGCTCGGCAAGCCGGTGGAGAAGATCCCCCGCGCGGGCATCAGGGAGATCGCCGAGGCCACCGGCAACTGGCCGATCCGCGGCTGGTTCACCGCCGAGGGGCTGCCCGCCGACGTGGCCGCGCGCTGGCCGTGGAACCGGCGCAGCGCCGTCAACTCCCTGGCCGAGAACATCGACGGCATCCCCGAGGACGACGACCTCAACTACCCGCTGCTCGCCCTGTCCCTGCTCGAACGGCACGGGCGAGACTTCACCACCGGCGACGTGGCCAAGCTGTGGCTCGACGAGCTGCCCGCCGGGCGCACGTTCACCGCCGAGCGCGTCGCCTACCGCAACCTACTCGCCGGGATCGAGCCGCCCGCGACCGCCACCTACCGCAACCCGTTCCGGGAGTGGATCGGCGCGCTGATCAGGGCCGACGTGTACGGGTGGGTCAACCCGGGCGACCCGGGCGCGGCGGCCGGGCTGGCCTGGCGCGACGCCCGGCTCACCCACACCGCCAACGGCGTCTACGGCGCCATGTTCGTGGCGGCCATGTGCGCCTCCTCGATGGTCGCCGGCAGCGTGGAGGAGGTCGTCGAGGCCGGGCTGTCCGTGGTGCCGCCGCGCTCCCGGCTGCACCGGGCCGTCCGCCAGGCGGTCGACGACGCCGGACGCGAGAGCGACTTCGAACGCGTCGTCGACCGGCTGCACGAGCGGCACGGCGGCCTGCACTGGGTGCACACGATCAACAACGCCGCCCTCGTCGCCGCCACGCTCGTGCACGGCCGGGGCGACTTCACCGCCACCATCGCCGGGGCGGTCGCCGGAGGCTGGGACACCGACTCGGCCGGCGCCACCGCGGGCTCCGTCGTGGGCGCGCTCAACGGCGGCGTCCCCGCCCGGTGGCGCATGCGCGACAGCCTGGCCAGCAGCCTGACCGGCTTCGACGGCATCACGCTGGAGGAGTTGGCCCGCCGCACGCAGGAGATGATGACCTCATGATCTCGGTATTCGGCAGCGCGAACATGGACCTCGTGGCGTACGTCTCCCAGGCTCCCAAACGGGGCGAGACGGTGACGGGCCGGGAGTTCCGCACCATCCCCGGCGGCAAGGGCGCCAACCAGGCCATCGCCGCCGCCCGCGCGGGAGCCCGGGTGGCCTTCCTCGGCGCGGTCGGCGACGACGCCTTCGGCGCCGAGATGCGCGACACGCTCGCCGGGGCCGGCGTGGACGTCGCCCTGCTGCGCCAGGTGTCCGGCAGGTCCGGCATCGCGCACATCGTGGTCGACGACGACGGCGGCAACTCGATCATCGTGGTGCCGGGCGCCAACGGCACCGTCGTGGGGCCGACCGAGGAGGAACGCGCCGTCATCGCCGCCTCCCAGGCGCTGCTGCTGCAGCTCGAACTGCCCATGGAGGCCGTCGTCGCCGCCGCCGGGGCCGCCCGCGAGGCCGGGGTGCCCGTCATCCTGACCCCGGCGCCGTCCCAGCCGCTGCCCGCCGCCCTGCTCGACGCGGTCACGCTGCTGCTGCCCAACGAGCACGAGGCCGCCGACATCACCGGCGCCGCCGACCCGGAGGCGGCGATGGACGCGCTGCTGCAACGGGTCGACGAGGCCGTCATCACGCTCGGCTCCGAGGGCGCCCTGTACGGCGGGCGCACGGGGGAGCGGCTGCGCGTGCCGGCCGTCAAGGTCAGGGCGGTCGACACCACGGCCGCCGGCGACACCTTCGCCGGGGCGTTCGCGGTGGCCCGCGCCGAGGGGCGGGAGGCGGCCGGCGCGCTGCGGTTCGCCTCGGCGGCGGCGGCGCTGTCGGTGCAGCGGGAGGGCGCCAGCACCTCGATGCCCACCCGCGCCGAGATCGACGCCGCCCTGGCCTGAGCTCGGCGCCCTGGCCCGGGAGGGACGCCGCCCTGGCCTGACCGCTGGCGGGTCACTGGCCGGTGCGGCCGTCGATGCGTTCGCGCAGCAGGTCGGCGTGGCCGCAGTGGCGCGCGTACTCGGCGATCTGCGCCACCAGCATGTCGCGCAGCTGCAGGTTCGCGCCGTCGGGGCCGAGGTCGGAGGCTCCCGCGTTCCAGGCGCCGAGGTCGTCGACCCCGGCCACGTACCGGTCGGTGGCCGCCGACTCGGCCCGCCACCGCCGCCAGGCGTCCGCGACGACCTCCGGGTCGGCGACCGCGCCGTTCCAGTCGCCGTCGCGGTCCTGCTCGGTGCGGTAGAGCGGGGGAGCGTCCTCGCCGGCCATCACCCGGCGCAGGTGCCGCTCACCCTCGGCCAGGTGCCGCACCAGCCCGAGCAGCGACATGGTGGACGGCGGCGCGGAGCGCCGGGCGAGCTGCTCGGCGTCCAGGTCCGCGCACTTCATCTCCAGGGTGAGCCGGTAGTGGCGCAGGTAGTCGAGCAGGATGCCGCGCTCGCCGGTGGGCGCGGCGTCGCTCTCGCGGGGGTCGTCGTCCGGGTCGACCCACATGTCGGGGTAGACGGTCGCCCGCGTCCATCGCGCGGGTACGGGTTCGCTCGTGTCCGAGGTCGTCATCCCGGCATCGTCGGCCATCCGTCCCCCGGCCGCCACCGAATAAGCGGCGCCGCCACCCGCGCCCGGGGCATCAGCCGAGGTCAGAGGGGAAGAGAGGGGGCATGAGCGACAGAACGGACGAGTTGCCGGAGGCCGTCTCCGGTCTGGGCGGGGAGAGCGACGTGGTCGCCGAGCGGTCCGGGTCGACCACGCCCCGGCTCCGCCGGCCCGTCCCCGTGGACCCGCCGGAGGCCAGGGACGAGCCCGCGGACGATGATGAGGCCGAGGGCAGGGCCGAGGGTGAGGAGCGGGACGACGACGAGGACGACGTGACCCGCCCGGACGCGGGCCCCACCGGCTAGGCGCCCGGCAGCTCCCTACGCCTTCCGGAGCAGGGCCAGGGTCCGGTCCAGTTCCGTCTGGAGGACGGCTTCCGCGGTGTCGGGGTCGCCCGCCTCGACGGCCTCGACCAGGCGGGCGTGCGCGTCGTCGCCGGGGTTGGCGTCGTCGTGCCGCAGCCCCAGCAGCTCCACCAGGTCGATCAGCCGCTCGCGCAGCGCGGGCGCGAACTCGGCGAAAAGACCGGTCAGCACCGGGTTGCCCGCCGCCGCGACGACGGCCGCGTGCAGGGCGATGTCGGCGTCCACGAAGGCCGCGTCGCCGCCGCCGGCCGCCGCCCGCCGGGCCGCCAGCGCCGCCCGGAGCGCCCTCACGTCGTCGTCGGTACGGCGGGCCGCCGCCAGCCGCGCGGCCCGGGTCTCGACGATCACGCGGACCTCGTACACGTCGGTGATGGCGGCGCGGCGCAGGCGGGCGGGCCAGTCCTCGGCCGGTTCGGCGGCGATGACGAAGACGCCGCTGCCCTGGCGCGGCTGGACCAGGCCGGCGCCGGTGAGGGCGCGCAGCGCCTCGCGCACGGTGGAGCGGCCGACGCCGAGGGTCTGGGCCAGCGCGTTCTCGCTGGGCAGGCGGGTGCCGACTGGCCAGTGGCCGCCGGTGATCTGCTCGCGCAGGCGGGCGGTGGCCTGCTCGACCAGCGGGCTGGGACGCAGCGCTCCGAGCGCCATCCGAATCCACCTCTCAGCTTGTCTGAGGACCTGAGTTGTGGCTATCGTACCCGACATGACGTACCGCGGTCTCCTTCTCGGCCGCCGCGGCGGGGCCTGACCCAGGGCCGGCACCCCGCCGCGGCGGGGTCGAGTGCTGCCGGTCCGCGTTCTTGACCAGAGAAGGAGACGACCATGCGGTGGAATCCGCAACAGCCCAGCGTCATGCCCTCGCACCGCTACCGGCCCGCGCACGAGCGGGTCAGCGTGCCCCTCACCGACCGGCAGTGGCCGGCGAACCGGACCACGCGGGCCCCGCTCTGGGTGCCCGTCGACCTGCGCGACGGCAACCAGGCGCTGGCCGAGCCGATGGACCCCGCGCGCAAACGGCGCATGTTCGAGCTGCTGGTGCGCATGGGCTACAAGGAGATCGAGGTCGGCTACCCGTCGGCCAGCCGGACGGACTTCGACTTCGTCCGGCAGCTCGCCACCTCCGGGACGGTGCCCGACGACGTGACCGTCGTGGTGTTCACCCCGGCCAGGGCCGACCTGATCGAGCGCACCTACGCCGCCGCCGAAGGGCTGCCCCGCGTCGTCGTGCACCTCTACACCGCCACCGCCCCCGTCTGGCGCGACGTGGTGCTCGGGCGCGACCGCGACGAGCTGCGCGCGCTCATCGTGGACGCCGCCGCGCTCGTCGCCAGGCTGGGCGACGCCCGCGACGGCGTGCGCTACCAGTTCTCGCCCGAGGTGTTCAACCTCACCGAGCCCGACTACGTGCTGGAGGTGTGCGACGAGCTGACCGCGCTGTGGGACGCGAGCCCCGACCGGCCGGTGATCCACAACCTGCCCGCCACCGTCGAGATCGCCACCCCCAACGTGTACGCCGACCAGATCGAGTACATGCACCGCCACCTGGCCCGGCGCGACTCGGTCATCCTGTCGGTGCACCCGCACAACGACCGCGGCACCGGCGTCGCCTGCGCCGAGCTGGCCGTGCTGGCCGGGGCGCAGCGGGTGGAGGGCTGCCTGTTCGGCAACGGCGAGCGCACCGGCAACGTCGACCTCGTCACGCTCGCGCTCAACCTGCACGCCCAGGGCGTCGACCCGATGATCGACCTGTCCGACATCGACGAGGTCAGGCGCACCGTCGAGCACTGCAACCGGCTGCCCGTGCCCGAGCGCCACCCGTACGCGGGCGACCTCGTCCACACCGCCTTCTCCGGCACCCACCAGGACGCGATCAAGAAGGGCCTGGCCCACCACGCCCGGCGGGCCGCCGAGCTCGGCGTGCCGGAGTCACAGGCGCCCTGGGAGGTGCCCTACCTGCCGATCGACCCGGCCGACGTGGGCCGCGGCTACCAGGCGGTCATCCGCGTCAACAGCCAGTCGGGCAAGGGCGGCATCGCCTACCTGCTCGGCGCCCGCCACGGGCTGGAGCTGCCACGCAGGCTGCAGATCGACTTCTCCGCCGTGGTGCAGCGCGACGCCGACGGCAGCGGCGAGGAGATCACCGCCGAGCGGCTGTGGACGCTGTTCAGGCGGACGTACCTGGACGTGGCGGGGCCGCTCGCGGTGACCGGCTGGCGCACCGCCGAGACCGCGCCGGGGACCCACGAGTTCACCGGCACGCTGGACGACGGCACGCCGCTGCGCGGCACCGGCAACGGGCCGCTGGCCGCGCTCGCCGCCGCGCTGGCCGGGGCCGGCGTCGAGGCCGACATCCTGCACTACGCCGAGCACGCCACCGGCACGGGCAGCGGCAGCCAGGCCGTCGCCTACGTCGAGGCGCGCGCCGGCGGCGTCACCCGCTGGGGCGCGGGCCGCGACTCGTCGGTCCTCACCGCGTCGGTGCACGCCGTGCTCGCCGCCGTCAACCGGGCCCTTCAGAGCGACAGCGCCTTGGCGCACTCGTCCCGGTAACGCTCGGTACGGGCGCGCAGCCGCGCCGGGTCGTCCAGCACCGCCCGGGACACCGACGGCACCACCGCGTGCCGTACCGAGGCGAACCGCCGGCCCACGTCGGCGGGCGAGGCGCCCTGCGCGCCGAGCCCCGGCGCCAGCACCGGCCCGTTGAGCCGGTCGAGCGCGTAGCCCGGCGAGGCGACGGTCGCGCCGACGACCACGCCGACCGAGCCGAGCGGCCGCACCCCCTCGTTGGCCGCCCGCACCCCCGCGTACACCTCCCCGGCGACCGCGCTCTGCAGCGCGGCCGCCTCGGGGTTGGAGGTGCGGGCGAGCACGAACACGCCCGCGTCGCCGGCGAGCGCGGAGGTGATCGCGCCGCTCAGGCTGCCGAAGCCCAGGTACGGGCTGAGCGTCACCGCGTCGGCGGCCAGCGGGCTGCCCCGGTCGAGGTACGCCTCGGCGTAGGCGGCCATCGTGCTGCCGATGTCGCCGCGTTTGACGTCGAGCAGCACCAGCGTGCCCGCGTCGCGCAGGTCGGCGATCGTGCGCTCCAGCACCGCGATGCCGCGGCTGCCCCAGCGCTCGTAGAAGGCCGACTGCGGCTTCATCACGGCGACCAGGTCGCCCACCGAGTCGGCGACCGTGCGGCTGAAGCGCTCCAGCCCCATCGGCGAGTCGTCGAGGCCCCACGCCCCGAGCAGCTCCGGGCTCGGATCGATGCCCACGCACAGCGGTCCGTACTTGTCCATCCTCGCCCGCAACCGTGTTCCGAACGGCTCATCCATCCCCAGGCCCCCTCACGACCGGTAGGAAGACTATGGGGCGGGAGCCGCACACCAGTAGTCCGGGCGGCGGATCCGTGGGCTCCCGCCCCCCACAGCATCCGATATGTCCGGCATGTCGGCCAGAGTCCCGCGCTCTGACAGTCTTTCCGGGTATGAGTCATGGGTAGATCAGCCAGCATGTACGAGATCGCCCGACGGACGCTGACGTTGCGCACCGAGCCGCCGGGGGAGGTGGTCGCGGCGGTCGGGATGCCGTACGAGGAGCCCACGGGGGAGTGGTCGTGCCCGTACCGGATCGACGGGCTGGCCGGGTGGGAGCACGAGCGGAAGGTCACCGCCGACGACTCGCTGCGCGCCGTCGAGCTCGCCCTCGTCACCGTGCGGGCGGCGCTCGCGGGCTCCCACGAGGCCCGGGAGGGCCTGCTCGCCTGGGACGACGAGCCCGGTGGCAGGCGCCCGCTGACCGTGTACGTCGACTGGGACGCCGGGCACGACGTCGCCTACGTCGCGATGAGGCCCGAGGCGGCGCCCGGCGAGGCGACCCGCCACGTCGTCGCCGAGGACGTCGTGCTCGGCTACGGCGACTCCGGCGAGCTCCTCGGCCTGGAGATCGCCCAGGCCGGCGTCCGGCTGCCCCCGGAGCTGCGGATCTAGCGCCGCAGCAGCCACCGCCAGCGCGGCAGCTCCAGCACCGCCGTCACCGCCGCCAGCGCCGACACGACCCCGGCGGCCACCGGATGCCAGGCCGCCCACGACGCCGCCACCGCCACCGCGAGCTGCAGCAGCACCAGCGCGATCGTCACCGGCCCCGGCACCGCCACGAGCACCTGCCGCTTGTCGCCCGGCGTCGCGAACACCGTCGGCAGCCCGATCAGCACCACCACCGACAGCACCGCCAGCGGCACCGAGAACGAGGCCAGCGCCCACGGCGCCGCCACCCACGCGACCAGCTCGGTCGCGAACCGGAACACCGAGGCGACCCGATCATCAGGCCGGCCGCCGGCGCGGCCGTCCGGCCGGGCATGGGCCCGGTCGTCCGCACGGTCGTCCGCACGATCGTCCGCACGATCGTCCGCACGATCGTCCGCACGATCGTCCGCACGGTCGCCTGCCCGGTCATTTGTCCGGTCGTCTGCGTGCTCGGGGGAGGTCACGCGGCGCACCCTACCGCCGGGCGGCCCGGCCCGGAAGGCGGCCGGCGCCCATAATCGGGTACGTGAACCCTCCGCGCATCGTCGCCACCGACCTCGACGGAACCCTCCTGCGCTCCGACGGCACCGTCTCCCCCCGCACCCGGGACGCGCTGCGGCTGGCCCGCGACGCCGGGGCCGAAATCGTGTTCGTCACCGCCCGCCCGCCCCGCTCCATGGCCCCCATCGCCCGCCGGGCCGGCGCGCTCGGCACCGCCGTGTGCAGCAACGGCGCCATCGTGTACGACGTGACCGCCGACGAGATCGTCACCATGCACGCCCTCGACCCGGCGGCGGCCAGGAAGGTCGTCGGCGCGCTGACCGAGGCGCTGCCCGGCATCGCGTTCGGCGCCGAGACCGGCCACGCCGTGCTGTGCCAGCCCGGCTACGGCCGCAGCCACCCCGGCGACGAGGCCTGGCGCCGCTCGGTGCCCGACGTGTGCGCGGCGGGCGAGCCCATCGTGAAGCTGCTCGCCTGGCTGCCCGAGCACCCGCTGGACGACCTGTTCACCGCGGCGACCGCGGCCGTCGAGGGGCAAGCCGAGGTCACCCACTCGGGCGTGCCCGGACTCCTGGAGATCAGCGCCCCCGGGGTGACCAAGGCCGGCACCCTGGCCGCCTTCTGCGACCGGCTCGGAGCCGGGCCTGACGACGTGGTGGCCTTCGGCGACATGCCCAACGACCTCGCCGTGCTGGCCTACGCCGGAGCCGGCTACGCCATGGCCAACTCCCACCCCATGGTGCTGCGAGCCGCCGGGCGGCGCACGCTGTCCAACGACGAGGACGGGGTGGCCGTCGTCCTGGAACAGCTCTTCACCCGCTGACCGGCTGCCCGGGGCTCGCGTCCTGGGCGGCCATCACCTCCTCGGCGTGCTCGAAGGCCCACTCGCCCAGCACGCCGATCGGCCCCAGCAGGCTCCGGCCCAGCGCCGTCAGCTCGTACTCCACCCGGGGCGGCGCCTCTGCGTACGCCCGCCGCGTCACCAGGCCGTGGAACTCCAGCCGGCGCAGCGTCTCCGTCAGCACCTTGGCGCTGATGCCGCCGATGCCCGCCCGCAGGTCCGCCGGCCGGCGCGGGCCGTCGCGCAGCGACCACAGGACGACCGCGTTCCACGTGTTGGAGATCAGGTCGAAGGCCAGCCGCGCCTGGCAGTCGGCGAGAAACACGAGCCCTCCCGATAGGCACCGTCCGGTGCGTATTGGCATTCCTAGAGTCCCCATGCAAGCAGACGTCCTCGGAAGGATGAGCATGAGGATCGGCATTCTCGGCGCCGGCGGCATGGCCGACGCCCTCGGCACGCAGTGGGCCCGCGCGGGCCACGCCCTGATGGTCAGCGGCCGCGACCCCGGCCGCGCCGCGGCGACCGCCGCCACCCTGACCGCCGCCGCCCCGCACGGCCTGCCCGCCACGGCGGGCACGTTCGAGGAGGCCGCCGCGTTCGGCGACGTGGTCGTGGTGGCCGTGCTGGAGGAGGCGGCCGACCAGGTGGTACGGGCCGCCGGACCGGCGCTGCGCGGCAAGCCGCTGATCGACGTGACCAACGCCGTCGGGCCCGGCGCGTACGACGTGACGCGCTCCGTCGCCGAACGGATCGCCGCCCTCACCGGCGGGCACGTGGTGAAGGCGTTCAACCTCTGCCACGTGGACGTGTGGCGCATGACGCCCCCGGTGTTCGACGGCCGGCCGCTCGCCGTGCCCCTCTGCGGCGACGACGACCACGCCCTCGGCCTCGCCCGCACCCTCGTCACCGACCTGGGCTGCACCCCCGTCCACGGCGGCGGCCTCGACCGGGCCAAACTCCTGGAAGCCACGGCCGCCTTCATGATCGGCCTCTGGATCAGCGGCGCCGACGCCCAGGCAGTCCTCCCACCCCTCCCCCACTCCGGCCCCCACCCGGACGAGCCTTAGGAACCCCTGGGGGAAGGGCCCCGCTCCTTGGGGTGCGTCCCCTTCGGGCCCGCTCGGGTGCGTCCCCTCGGGGTCGCCCCACGGGCGCGGCTCCCCTCGGGTGCGGCCCCTCGGGGGTGGCCTACCTCGGGCACCCCGGCCGCCGGACCGCTCCCGGCTCCCCGAGGCCCAGGCCCTTGGGTACGGGCCTCTTGGGGGCTCACCTCAGGTGCGGCGGCCGCCGGGCCACACCCTTCCGGGCATCCGCTCCCGGGCTTCCTCGAGGTCCCGGCCCTCCGGGCGCGGCCCCTCCGGGGGTGGGCCCTCTGGGGTGGGCCCCCGGCGTGGCCCTCCGGCGTGGCCCCCGGCGTGACCCCCGGGGGGTGGGCCCCCTCGGGGGGTGGTTCCCTTGGGGCGTCGCGGCTGTCGGGCCGCCCTGCCCCTCCACCCGCGGTCCCGGCCCCCGGGTGTGCGCGGTCGTGGGGTGGGGGCGGTAGGGGTGTACGACCGGGGGTGTAGGGCGGATGACGACGTGGGGTGGATGTACGGGCGCCGCGGCGCCGGGATGCTGGGGGCCCGCACCGAGCGAAGGAGAGTCGCGTGGTCACCGAGGTCGCCCCCAGGACGAGCGGATATCTGACCGCCTTCAAAGCAGTCGCCCTGCTGAACGCCGCCGCCGTGCTGCTCCAGGCCGTGACGGCCGGGCAGCTGATGGAGGGTGCGGGCCGGGCGCTGCACGGCGCGGGCGCGGGCGCCGTCCACCTGCTGGGCCTGGCGCTGGTCGTCAGCGCGGTGCTCGTGTGGCGGCCGGGCCGGGGCCCGCTGTGGCCGTCGCTGGTCGGCCTGGCGGTGCTGCTGCTGGGCCTGGTCCAGTCCATGGTGGGCGGTTCGGGCGCGGTCGCCGTGCACGTGCCGCTGGGCATGGTGCTGTTCGGGCTCAGCGTGTGGCTGCTGGCCTGGACGTTCCGCCGCTGACGCAGTGGGGCCCGCGAGCCCGGACGGGCCGCAGGCCCAAAGAAGGTCAGGTGCCGTGGCGGGCCAGGTGGTCGGCCTGGCGTACCGGCTCGGGCAGCCGGTAGCGGGGCGACAGGCGCAGCACCTGGCCGGTGACGGTGTCGAGGCTGACGCGGTGCCCCTGGGACACGTACACCGGCTTGGTGCCGGTCCGGGTGCGCAGCGCCCGTCCCACGGGGACGCCGTCGAGGACGATGGGCGACCAGGAGCCGCGCGCCGCTCCGGGCGGTTCGTGGGCGCCGACGAACGGCGTCTTGCCGACCCCGAGCGACGGCAGCCCGGTGAGGACGCCCAGGTGGCAGGCCAGGCCGAAGCCGCGCGGGTGCGCGAGCCCGTAGCCGTCGCAGACGAGCAGGTCCGGCGTGACGGTGAGCCGTTCGAGCGCCTCGACGAGCGCGGGCAGCTCGCGGAAGGCGAACAGGCCGGGCACGTACGGGAAGGCCGCCCGCCCGTGCACGACCACCCGTTCCACGACGTCGAGCGTCTCGGCGTCGAGCACGACGACGGCGGCCGACAGCGCGTCGTGGTCGTCGCCCCGCCCGTGGTAGTGCACGTCGAGGCCCGCGACCGTGGTGAACGTGCCGGGCCCGTCCAGCTCGATGTGAGGCCGGAGCCGCTCCTGGATCGCCTCCGCCTCGGCGACACTGTCAGGCCACGGGTGAAGCTGCTTTACACGCACCCGACCCAACTTACGACCTTTCAACTAGGCCGCGGCACGCCTTCCGGAAGACCGGAATTCGATCTCCATCCCGATACCAGCACGAACGTGGGCTTGCTGGGAGGAAGTTCTGTAGTGTCGGGATTCGTGAGCGATGTCTTGGTGCTGATCGGGCCGGGAGCGGCGATCGACGAAGCTCTGCTGGGCGAGATCGCCGAAGGCGAGTTCACTGCGCTGGGCGTGCGCGGGGTGATCACGTACGCGCGTGACGCCGCCGCCGTCCGGGCCCGCACCGCCAGGCGCCGGAGCGGCTCCGAACGGGCGGTCGTGATCATCCCGGGCCCGGACGAGGGCATCAGGAGCCTGATGCGCGAGCCGCTCGGCCTGGTCGTCTGGCTGGACGTCTGGCGGGCCGACGGCGTCGAGACCGGCGAGGGCGCCACGCACATCCACGGGCGCGGGCTCGACGGCCTGTCGTGGGCGATCCGCCACGCCGTGCACCGCCTGCGCCACCCGCGCCGCCGTGTCGCGTACGGGGAGCACCGGCAGCAGTGGGGCGAGCTGTACCTGCCCGAACGGCTGCCCGGGGACGGCGGGCTGCCGGTGGTGGCGCTGGTGCACGGCGGGTACTGGCGGTCGGTGTGGCAGGCCGACCTCATGGAGGCGCTCTGCGCCGACCTCACCGGCAGCGGCCACGCGGTCTGGAACCTGGAGTACCGGCCGCCGGACCTGCACGGGTGGGAGGCGACGACGGCCGACGTGGCGGCCGGGCTGAAGGCGCTGACCGGCCTGGACGCGCCGCTCGACCTGGACCGGGTCGCCGTGGCGGGCCATTCGGCGGGCGCGCAGCTCGCCCTGCGCGCCGTCGCTGACGGCGCCCCCGCCAAGGTCGCGGTGTCGCTCGCGGGCGTGCTCGACCTGGTCGAAGGCGGCAGGCGCTGGATCGGCCAGGGCGCCGTGGCCGACGCGCTCGGCGCCCCCGCCCCGCCTCCCGGGCCGCCGGGGCAGCCCGAGCCGGGCGGCCCCGCGGACCTGTACGCGCAGGCCGCCCCGCTCGCCCGGCTGCCGCTGAAGGTCAGGCAGGTCGTCGTCCAGGGCACCGGGGACGACTCGGACCTGCGCGACTTCGCGCGACGCTACGCGCGCGCCGCCGCCACGGCGGGGGACCGGGTGACGTACGTGGAGATGCCCGGCGACCACTTCGACGTGATCGATCCGCGTTCGCCGATCTGGCAGGCCACGGTCCGCGCCGTCGACGCCGCACTCGGATAGCTGGACATTCCCCGCCGCCCGCCGTACGAAGGAAGGATGGAGGTCACGATCGTCGGCGCCGGCCTCGTCGGCTGCCTGCTCGCCTGCTTCCTGGCCCGCCGCTCGCACCGGGTGACGCTGTACGAGCGCCGCCAGGACCCGCGCGAGCGCGGCGCGGACCGGGGCAGGTCGATCAACCTGGCGATCTCCGAGCGGGGCATCGACGCGCTGCGCCGGGTCGGGCTCGACCGGGAGGTGCTCAAGGACGCGATCCCGATGCCGGGCCGGATGATGCACGCGCTCGACGGCGGCCTGACCTTCCAGCCCTACAGCGCCGACCACCGGCAGGCGATCAACTCCATCGGCCGCGCCGAGCTGAACATGAAGCTGCTGGACGCCGCCACGGCGCTGCCCGGCGTCGAGGTCCGCTTCGGCCACCGGCTCACCGGGCTGGACGAGCGGACAGGGCGGCTGACGTTCGAGACGGAGACCGGACCGGGCGAGGCGCGGGCACGGGTGGTGATCGGCGCCGACGGCGCGTTCAGCGCGGTGCGGGCCCGGCTGCAGGCGCTGCCCGGCGTGAGCTTCAGCCAGAGCTACCTCGACTACGGCTACAAGGAGCTCACGATCCCGGCCAGGGGCGGCGCGTTCGCGCTGGAGCGGGGCGCGCTGCACATCTGGCCGCGCGGCGCGTCGATGATGATCGCGCTGCCGAACCCCGACGGCTCCTTCACCTGCACGCTCTTCTGGCCGCACCGCGCGTTCGCCGAGCTCGGCGACCCGGCGCGGGTGCGGGAGCACTTCGCCGAGCACTACCCCGACGCCTCCGCGCTGATGCCGGACCTGGCCGCGGACTTCGCGGCGAACCCGGTCGGCCACCTCGTCACCATGCGCTGCGACCCGTGGCACGTGACCACCGACGCCGCCGTGGTCGGCCTGGTGGGCGACGCCGCGCACGCCATCGTGCCGTTCTACGGCCAGGGCGCCAACTGCGGTTTCGAGGACTGCGTCGAGCTGGACCGGTGCCTGGACGAGACGGGCGACGACTTCGCCGGGGCGCTGGCGCTGTTCGAGCGCCGCCGGGCCGACACGGACGTGATCGCCCGGCTGGCGCTGGCGAACTTCGTCGAGATGCGGGACAAGGTCGGCTCCCGGATGTTCCTGGCGGGCAAGCGGCTGGAGCACGCGCTGGAGCGGGCGCTGCCGGGACGGTACGCCTCCCGCTACGAGCTGGTGTCGTTCTCCACGACCCCGTACGCCGAGGTGGAGCGCCGGGTGGCCCGCCAGCGCGGGTGGGCGGCGGGCGGGCTGCTCCTCGGCGCGGCGGGGCTGGCTGGGCTGGCCGGGCTCGGGATGATGGCACGCGGACGCCGGCCCGGTGGGCTGGACAAAACGGACAACCCCTAGCATGTCTGGGTGATCGTCGGCGAGGTTCTCGGGCTGCTCGGAGTCGGGCTGGCGGCCGGAGTGGTCAGCACCGTGGTGAGCCTCGCCTCGATCGTCTCCTACCCGGCGCTGCTGGCGTTCGGCCTGCCGCCGCTCACCGCGAACGTCACCAACACCGTCGCGTTGCTGTTCACCGGCCTCGGCGCGGCCCTCGGCTCACGGCCCGAGCTGGCCGGCCAGGCGCCCCGGGTGCTCCGGCTCGGCTGGCTGACCGCACTCGGCGGGGCCACGGGCGCGTACCTGCTGCTGGTGACGCCGTCGCGGACGTTCGAGCAGATCGCCCCGTGGCTCATCGGCCTGGCGTCGCTGCTGCTGATCCGGCCGCCGAAGGGGGAGCGGCACAGCGAGCACGGGCTGCTCACCCGGTGCGCGCTGTTCGCCGTGGCGATCTACGTCGGCTACTTCGGGGCGGCGGGCGGCATCCTCATGTTCGCGGTGCTGTCGTCGATGCTGGCGGGCACCCCGGCCAAGCTCAACGCGCTGAAGAACGTGCTGTCCGGGCTGGCCAACGCGGTGGCGGCGACCGGGTTCGCGCTGTTCGGGCCGGTCGACTGGGGGGCGGCGGCGCCGCTGGCGGCGGGCTTCCTGGCCGGCGGCTGGCTCGGCCCCAAGATCGCCCGCCGCCTGCCCGGTCAAAGCCTGCGCTACCTGGCCGCCGCCTGCGGCCTGGCCGTCGCCGTCAAGCTCGGCTGGGACGCCTACACGGGCTGAGCGCCTCGCCCGCCACTCGTCAGACGAGCTTGGCGAAGCGGGCGGCCACCTCGCGCCAGATCGGCGTGGAGACCGGCTCGTCGGCGACCGCGCGGGCGTAGACCTCGTCGGGGTCGAAGCCGTCCACCTCCCACTGGCGGATGCGCTCCGGCAGCACCTCGGGGTGGAACTGCACGCCCCACGCCTGCTCGCCCACGCGGAACGCCTGGTAGGGGCAGCGTTCGGTCTCGGCCAGCCACACCGCGCCGGGCGGCAGCGCGGTGATCGCGTCCTTGTGGTGCTCGATGGCGGGCACCACCGGAGGCAGGTCCTGGAAGAGGGCGTCGGCGGCGGCCTCGGACCTGATCGTGACCGGGACGCTGCCGTTCTCGGGCGCGCCCGCGTCGCCGGTGACCTCGCCGCCGGCCACCTCGGCGAGCATCTGGCCGCCCAGGCAGATGCCGAACAGCGGGACGCCGCGCTCGATCGCCTCGCCCACCAGCCGCCTGGCCGGGGCCAGCCACGGGGCCCGGTCGTCCTCGCTCGGCAGGTAGCCGCCGCCCAGCATGATCATGGCGTCGTGGGTGAGCCGGTCGGGCACCGGGGCGCCCTCGTGCGCGTGGACCACGTCCAGCCGCAGCCCCGCCTCCTCCAGCCAGCCGCCGAACCGGCCCGGGCCGCCGCTCCGGCTGTTCTGGATGATCAGGACGTCACGCATGGAAGAGCCTTTCGGAAATGTACGGCCGGAGGTTCACGGCAGGTTCGCCGCGCGGGCGGTGTGGCGCAGCAGCAGGGCGGTGGTGACGGGGCCGACGCCGCCGGGGACCGGGGTGAGGGCCGAGGCCCGCTCCGCGACCGCGTCGAAGTCGACGTCGCCGGTCAGACCGCCGTCGTCGGTGGGGTTGGTGCCGACGTCGATCACCACCGCGCCGGGGGCGACGTGGCCGGCGCCGATCAGCCCGGCCCGCCCCACGGCGGCCACCAGGATCTCGCCGGTCGCGGTCACGGACGCCAGGTCGCGGGTGCGCGAGTGGCAGACGGTGACCGTGGCGTGCCGGTCGAGCAGCAGGTGCGCCAGCGGCTTGCCGACGACCGTCGAGCGCCCCACCACCACGGCCCGCCGGCCCGCGAGCTCGACCCCGTAGTGGTCGAGCAGCGCCATCACGGCCGCCGCCGTCGCCGGCACGAACGCGGGCAGCCCGGCGGCCAGCCGGCCCAGCGACAGCGGGTTGGCCCCGTCGACGTCCTTGCGCGCGTCGATCGCGCCGGCCAGCTCCTGCGCGACGGCGCCCTCGGGCAGCGGCGTCTGCAGCATCACGCCGTGCACGCCCGCGTCGGCGCTGAGCCGGGCCAGCGTCTCGCGGATCTGCTCCGGCCGCGCGTCGGGCCCCAGGTCGACGACGTCGGCGGCGATGCCCACGCCCTCGGCGGCCTTGGCGATGGACCGCACGTACCACAGGCTCGCCTCGTCGCCGGTGGCGACGACCACGGCGAGCCTCGGCTGCGGCCCGGCGGCCACCTCGGCCGCCGTCTGCGCCCTGATGGCCGCCGCCAGCTCCTTGCCCGTCAGCTTGCGCGCGGTCATCGCGTGATCTCCTTCAGTACGGCGGCCGTCACGGCGTCGGCGCGGGCCACGGCCCCGGCCACGACGGCCAGCCGGTCGCGCAGCCGCTCGCGGGCGGCCGGGTCGGTGAGGCCGGAGACGTTGACCTCGACGTTGACGCGGGCCGTGGTGAGCGCGGCGCGGGCGGCCTCGGCGGCGGCGGCCACGTCGGTGACCAGGTTGCGGTTGCCGATCGGCAGCAGCAGCTCGCAGAGCTCCACCAGGCGCGCGGCGGTCTCGGCCACCCGGGCGGGCGGCTCGGCGGCTCCGGCCAGCGCGGCGGCGATCGCGGCGGTGCGCGCCTCGCCCTTGGGCAGCCGGTAGGCGTCGGTGACGGCGGTGAACGCAGCCGCGTCGGCCTCGGCCAGGTCCAGCGCGCCGGCGCGCAGCGTGTCGGTCTCCGCGATCACGGCCTCGACGGCCCGGGCGTGCTCGGCGTACTTCTCGCCGGTGGTGTAGCGGGCGACCATGCCGAGGAGCGCGGCGGCCTGCGCCGCATGGAGCGCGGCGGTCGCGCCGCCGCCCGGCGCGGGGACCCGGTCGGCCAGCGTGGTCAGGAAGTCGTCGATCGTGGAGTCGCGCATGGCGGCATTCTGCCAGGCGGCGCCGGGCTCACTCGCGGTGCATCGGCCGGGTGGTGTCCTCGGGACGGGACTCGGCGCCGTAGGACGGCTCCGGCGGGTACGGCCGCGCCTGGTAGGGGTCCTGGTAAGGGGCCTGGTCGGCGGGACCCGGGTAGGCGGGAGGCGGGTAGCCCGGGTAGGCGGGCGCGGCGTCGGCCCTGGCCCGACCCCGCCAGCGCGACGGGAACGCCGAGGCCGCCAGCAGCATCACGCCGAGCATGAGCAGGATGCCCTGGAGCGCCAGGCCGGTGTAGCCGTTGCGCAGGAGGCCGGGCAGCAGCTGCTCGGGCCGGAACTCGATGCCGTACATCGTCAGGAACGGCACCACGCCCAGCAGCACGTACAGCAGCCCGCCCATGAGCGAGGCGACGGGGGAGATCCGTGACCCGGCGAGGAACGCCAGCCCGGCCCCGGCGAGCACGACGAGCCCGAGCCCCGGGAACGACAGCTCGAAGCGTTGCGCCAGCGTGAGCGAGAGGTGTGACACCCCGTACATCAGGGCCAGGGCTGCGAGCGGCGGCAGGAGCAGACCCGCGAGGAACCCCAGCCCATGACGAACACCATTTGACATCATTCACCCCGTTGCTCCGCTTATGTCCCAAGCTACCGCGTGGACTCCCGCACGACGAGGTCCGGCTGGAACATGACCTGCTGGTGGGCGTGTGTGGCCGGGTTGTCGCACTCGTCCAGCAGCAGCTCGGTCGCCGCCCGCCCGAGCTGGTAGGTCGGCTGCCGGATCGAGCTCAGCGACACCGCGGACGCCGAGGCGAAGTCGATGTCGTCATAGCCGATCAGCGACACGTCGGCGGGCACCCGCACCCCCGCCTGGAGCAGCCCGCGCAGCACGCCGAGCGCCAGCAGGTCGTTGGCGCAGAACAGCGCGTCGGGCAGCGCGTCCTCGGCGAGCAGCGTCAGGGCGGCCTGCTGGCCCGCCGCCGCCGTCATCGCCGGCATGGCCAGCTCCCGCAGCTCCGCCGGGTCGCGCCCGGCCGCCGCCAGCGCCCGCCCGGCCCCCCGCAGCCGGTCCTGGCACTGCCGGATCGAGGCGGGTCCCGACACGTACGCGATCCGGTCGGCCCCGCCCGCCAGCAGGTGCGTCACCGCCAGGGAGCCGCCGGCGACGTCGTTGACCGCGACCGCGCACTGGTCGGGCCGCTCGGCCGGGTGGTCGACCAGCACGACGGCGATGCCGCGCTCGCGCAGCATGGCGAGCCGGCGCGGGTCGGCGCCCGACGGCGTGATGAGCACCCCGCGCACCCGCTGCTCGGCGAAGACCAGCAGGTTGCGCTCCTCCTTGGCCGGGCTGCCGGAGGAGTTGCCCAGGATGACCGCGTAGCCGCGCTCGCTGGCCAGGTCCTCCACCCCGGCGGCCACGTCGGTGAAGAACGGGTTGCCGATGTCGATCACCGACAGGCCGACCGTGCGGCTGTGGCCGGCGCGCAGCGTGGAGGCCGAGCCGTGGCGGACGAAGCCGAGCTGCCTGATCGCGGTCTCCACCCGGTCGCGGGTCGAGCCGGCCACCTTCTCGGGCCGGTTGAGCACGTTGGACACCGTGCCGGGGGACACCCCGGCCAGGGCCGCCACGTCCTTAATGCTCACCGTGGTCATCTTCGCCCCCGTGTGGCTCGTAGGTGCGCACGCCCGCGCTGCGCCGGATCAGGTCCCGCATCTCGGCCAGGTCGCCGACCAGGCCGCGCGCCCGGGCCTGCATCAGCGCGTTGCCGAGCGCGGCCGCCTCGACGGGCCCGGCGACGACCGGCAGCCCGGTCGCCCGGGCCGTCAGCCGGCACAGCAGCTCGTTGAGCGAGCCGCCGCCGACCAGGTGGACGACCTCGACGGGCCGGCCGCTGAGCCGCACCGCGTCGTCGATCGCCCGCCGGTAGGCGAGGGCGAGGCTCCGCAGGATGCATCGTACGACCTGCGCCCGCCCCTCCGGAGCGCGCTGCCCGGTCCTCGCGCAGTGATCGGCGATGCGCGCGGGCATGTCGCCGGGCGGCAGGAACGCCGGGTCGTCCGGGTCGACGACCGCCTCGGCGCGGGCGCGCTCCGCCTCGGCCAGCAGCGGCTCCAGCGGCGGGTTCCCCCACACGCGCAGGCACTCCTGGAGGATCCACAGGCCCATGACGTTGCGCAGGTAGCGGGTGGTGCCGTCGACGCCCGCCTCGTTGGTGAAGTTCGCCAGCCGGCTCTCCTCGGTGAGCACCGGCGCGGGCAGCTCCACGCCGACCAGCGACCAGGTGCCGCACGAGATGTAGGCGAACCGGGAGGTCTCGGCGGGCACGGCCACCACGGCGGAGGCGGTGTCGTGCGAGGCGACCCTGACCACCCGGGTCTGGTAGCCGACCTCCTCGGCCACGTCGTCCAGCAGCGCGGCGCCGCCGCCGTCCGCGGCGATCGGCGGGAAGATCCGGCGCGGCAGGCCCAGCGTGTCGATCAGGTCCCACGCCCAGTCGCGCCGCCTCACGTCGTACAGGCCGGTCGTGGAGGCGTTCGTCCGCTCGGCCCCGATCGTTCCGGTCAGCCAGTAGCCGAGCAGGTCCGGGATCATCAGCATCGTCGCGGCCCCGTCGAGGCGCTCGCGCAGCAGCTGGTTGACCGTGTTGAACGGCAGGAACTGCAACCCCGTCACCTCGTACGGGTCCACCCGCGCGGTGACGCCGGCGGTGCGCGCGTCGCGGTAGTGCACCGGGTTGCCGATCAGGCGCCCGGCGCCGTCGAGCAGCCCGTAGTCGACGGCCCAGGAGTCGATGCCGACGGACTCGGCCGGTCCCGCCGCCCGCAGCCCGTCGAGCACGCCCCGATAGAGGCCGAGGATGTCCCAGTGCAGGGTCCCGGACACCCGTACGGGCCGGTTGGGGAAGCGGTGCACCTCCGTCAGCGTCATCCGCCCGGCCGACACGTCGGCCCGCATCACCCGTCCGCTGGACGCACCCAGATCAACAGCCGTGAATCGCACAGCCTGATTAAAACGTAACAATCACATCTGCGCCAGAGTGCTCCTGGACGCATTGACGGCGGAAGGAACAGCACCTAGATTCCGGAGGCGACTGGTTAAAACGTTCCTAACGAAGGAGATCGCGCGTGGAGCGGGTGTGCTTCCTGCTGAACGTACGGCCCGACCGCCTCGACGAGTACCGGGAACGGCACCGGCAGGTGTGGCCCGGCATGCTCGACGCGCTGCGGGAGGCCGGATGGCGCAACTACTCGCTCTTCCTGCGCGACGACGGGCTGCTCGTCGGCTACCTGGAGACCGACGACTTCGCCGCCGCCCGGCACGCGATGGCCGCCACCGAGGTGAACGCCCGCTGGCAGCGCGACATGGCGCCGTTCTTCGAGGAAGGCCGGCCCGACGAGAGCATGGTCAGGCTCGGCGAAGTCTTCCATCTGGACTGATTCGGGGAAGTGGATGATCAAGGAAGCGCTGCGGAAGCAGCGGATAGAGACCCCCTCGTGGGCCTACGGCAACTCCGGGACCCGGTTCAAGGTCTTCGCGCAACCGGGAGTCCCTCGCGACCCGTACGAGAAGATCGCCGACGCCGCGCAGGTGCACCGGTTCACCGGCGTGGCGCCCACCGTCGCCCTGCACATCCCCTGGGACAGGGTGGACTCCTACGCCGACCTGGCCCGGCACGCCGCCGAGCTGGGCGTCGGGATCGGCGCGATCAACTCCAACGTGTTCCAGGACGACGACTACAAGCTGGGCAGCGTCACCCACCCCGACCCGGCGGTGCGCGCCAAGGCGCTGGCGCACCTGCTGGAGTGCGTGGACATCATGGACGAGACCGGGTCCGACACGCTGAAACTGTGGTTCTCCGACGGCACCAACTACCCCGGCCAGGACGACATCCGCGCCCGGCAGGACCGGCTGGCCGAGGCCCTGTCGAGCGTGTACGAGCGGCTCGGCGACGGGCAGCGCTTCCTGCTGGAGTACAAGCTGTTCGAGCCCGCCTTCTACGTGACCGACGTGCCCGACTGGGGCACCGCCTACGCCCACTGCGTGCGGCTCGGGCCCAAGGCCCAGGTCGTCGTCGACACCGGGCACCACGCGCCGGGCACGAACATCGAGTTCATCGTGGCGTTCCTGCTGCGCGAGGGGAAGCTCGGCGGGTTCGACTTCAACTCGCGCTTCTACGCCGACGACGACCTCATGGTGGGGGCGGCCGACCCGTTCCAGCTGTTCCGCATCATGTTCGAGGTGATCGGCGGCGGCGGTTACACCGAGCGGACCGCGTTCATGCTCGACCAGTGCCACAACATCGAGCCGAAGATCCCCGGGCAGATCCGGTCCGTCATGAACGTCCAGGAGGCCACCGCCAAGGCGCTGCTCGTCGACCGCGACGCGCTCGCCGCCGCGCAGCGCGCCGGTGACGTGCTCGGCGCGAACGCGGTGCTCATGGACGCGTACAACACCGACGTGCGGCCGCTGCTGGCCGAGCTGCGTGAGGAGATGGGGCTGGCGCCCGACCCGATGGCCGCCTACGCCAAGTCCGGATATTTCGCGAAAATCGCCGCCGATCGGGTGGGCGGCAACCAGGCAGGATGGGGAGCCTGATGACCGTCGTCGACGAACTGCTCGCCCGGGCGCACACGCTCGGCTCCGACCCGCGCAACACCAACTACGCCGGCGGCAACGCCTCCGCCAAGGGCACCGGCACCGACCCCGTCACCGGCGGCGACGTCGAGCTCATGTGGGTCAAGGGCTCCGGCGGCGACCTCGGCACGCTGACCGCCGCCGGGCTGGCCGTGCTCCGCCTCGACCGCGTCCGCGCCCTCACCGCCGTCTACCCGGGCGTCGAACGCGAGGACGAGATGGTCGCCGCGTTCGACTACTGCCTGCACGGCAAGGGCGGCGCCGCCCCGTCCATCGACACCGCCATGCACGCCCTCGTCGACGCCGCCCACGTCGACCACCTGCACCCCGACTCCGGCATCGCCATCGCCACCGCCGCCGACGGGCCCGCGCTGACCGAGCGGATCTTCGGCGACCGCGTGGTGTGGGTGCCCTGGCGGCGGCCCGGCTTCCAGCTCGGCCTCGACATCGCCGCCGTCAAGGAGGCGAACCCCGCCGCCATCGGCTGCGTCCTCGGCGGCCACGGCATCACCGCCTGGGGCGCCACCAGCGACGAATGCCAGGCCAACGCCCTCGACATCATCCGCACCGCCGAGCGCTACATCGCCGAGCACGGCCGCCCCGACCCGTTCGGCCCCGTCGTCCACCAGCCGCTGCCCGAGGACGCCCGCCGCCGCCGCGCCGCCGAGCTGTTCCCCGTGATCCGCGGCCTGGCCGGCACCGACACCCGGCAGGTCGGCCACTACACCGACAGCCCCGAGGTGCTCGACTTCCTGTCCCGCGCCGAACACCCCCGCCTGGCCGCCCTCGGCACCTCCTGCCCCGACCACTTCCTGCGCACCAAGGTCGCGCCGCTCGTCCTCGACCTGCCGCCCGACGCGCCCCTGCCCGACGCCCTGGCCAGGCTGCGCGAACTGCACGCCGCCTACCGCGAGGAGTACGCCGCCTACTACGCTCGCCACGCCACGCCCGGCTCGCCGCCCATGCGCGGGGCCGACCCGGCCATCGTGCTCGTCCCCGGCGTCGGCATGTTCAGCTTCGGCAAGGACAAGCAGACCGCCCGCGTCGCCGGCGAGTTCTACGTCAACGCCGTCAACGTGATGCGCGGCGCCGAGGCCCTGTCGTCGTACCGGCCCATCGACGAGGCCGAGAAGTTCCGCATCGAGTACTGGGAGCTCGAAGAGGCCAAACTCCGCCGCCTGCCCGCGCCCAAGCCGCTCGCCGGGCGCGTCGCGTTCGTCACCGGCGGCGGCTCCGGCATCGGCGCCGCCACCGCCCGCCGCCTCGCCGCCGAAGGCGCCTGCGTCGTCGTCGCCGACCGCGACCACGCCGCCGCCGAGAAGGTCGCCGCCGAACTCGGCGCCCGCGCCCACCGGCCCGCCGACGCCGCCATCGCCGTCGCCGTCGACGTCACCTCCGAGGACCAGGTCACCGACGCCGTACGGCAGGCCGTCCTCGCCTTCGGCGGCATCGACCTCGTCGTCAACAACGCCGGCCTGTCCCTGTCGCGCTCCCTCCTGGAGACCACCCTCGACGACTGGGACCTGCAGCACGACGTGATGGCGCGCGGCTCGTTCCTCGTCTCCCGCGAGAGCGCCCGCGTCCTCATCGACCAGGGCACGGGCGGCGACATCGTCTACATCTCCTCCAAGAACTCCGTCTTCGCCGGGCCCAACAACGTCGCCTACGGCGCCGCCAAGGCCGACCAGGCCCACCAGGTACGGCTCCTCGCCGCCGAACTGGGCGGCCACGGCATCCGCGTCAACGGCGTCAACCCCGACGGCGTCGTCCGCGGCTCCGGCATCTTCGCCTCCGGCTGGGGCGCCAACCGGGCCGCCGTCTACGGGGTCGAGGAGGAGAAGCTCGGCGAGTTCTACGCCCAGCGCACGCTGCTCAAGCAGGAAGTCCTGCCGGAGCACGTCGCCGCCGCCGTCCTCGCCCTCACCTCCGGCGACCTCAGCGTCACCACGGGCCTCCACATCCCGGTCGACGCCGGCGTCCCCGCCGCCTTCCTCCGCTGACCCATCCGGCCCGGCCGTTTGGCCCGCCCGCCCGCCGCCCAGGGAACCGCCCCAATCGGGCGATCCGCGGGCGGGGGTGGTATTCCCGGGCGGTTGGCATCCCCGGGCCGTGGCCGACCCAGGCGGGGGCCAACCCCCGTGCGGTGACCGGCGCTGGGCGGGAGCCCGTCTGCGCCTTCCAGGGGCCGCCACCTCACCGGGAGGGCCCGCAGGCGGTCACCAGGGCGGCCCTTTCCGTACGGGGCCGGGCCCGGTGGGGAGGTTCGCCTGGAGGGGCGGATTGTCGGTGCGGTACGGCAGGATCGGCCGCATGATTCCCTCGCTCGACGAGCTGGCCGCCCATGACCGGGAGATGGCCGCGGTCCCGCTGACCGCGCACGACGTACGGGAGAAGCTGCGCGACCGGGTGAGGCCGGTGCGCCGCGCGGTGGCGGCGGAGCTGCGCGAGGCGGACCACGAGACGTGCCGCCGGGCGGCGCTCGCCCTCGCCCGGCTGACGGCCGACGACCACAGCGAGGAGTTCACGCTGGCGTTCACCCGGTCCGACGGGTGGAGCGTCGAGGAGCTGACGGAGCTGTGCGAGGTGATCGGCAGGGGCGGCAACGGCTGGCACGACCTGGAGTGGATCCCGCTGCTGGGCGAGCGCGCCGCCGCGTTCCCCCCGGAGCGGCGGGCGGGGCTGTGGGCGGTGGCCGAGCGGCTGATCGACGAGGCGGGACGCTTCTACCTGGGCGGGCAGGAGAGCCGGCTGGTGCAGCGGGCGCTGGCTCCGGTCAACCCGGAGGCGCCGCCCCTGCCGCTGGGCCTCGACGGCTGGGGCGCCCTGGTCCGCGCCCACCTGGGCGGTTCGCCGGCTCCGCACCTGGTGGAGCTGGTGGAGCATCTGGCGGAGGCGGGCAGCCCGCGGCCGACGAAGGCGTGGCGTGCCCGCGCCGTGGACCTGCTGGCGGCCGACGGCGCGGCGGAGCTGGTGGCGGCGGCGGTGCGCGCGTTCGACGGCCCGCTGCCCGCCGGGCACGTCCGGCTGCTGCGGGTCGAGGTCAACAGTGACATGGCCCGGGGTTTCGCCTGGGCGGCGGTGCTCACCGGCGTCGACGGGGCCGTGGCGGCGCTGGCCCGGCTGGCGGAGGCCGCGGCGGGCGGCGGGCGCGAGGTGGTGATGGATCTCAAGCTGGCCGGCGCGGCCGTCCACGCGATGGCCGAGTGCGACGGCGCGGTCGAGGCGCTGCGCCGCCTCCAGCGGACGGTCAGGAGCCGGGCGCTGCACAAGCAGATCGACGCGGCCCTCACCACGGCGGCGGCCCGCGACGGCATCACCGCCGCCCAGCTCGTCGAGCGCGCCGTCCCCGCGCACGGGCTGGCCGCCGACGGCACCCGCTCGTGGCGGTGCGCCCCGTGGACGGTCACGCTCGCGGTCGAGGACGCCCGGACCGTACGCGTCTCCGCCCGCTCCGACGACGGCACGGTCCGCCGGAGCCTGCCCGGTGACCTCGGCGGCGGCCCCGAGCTCGCGGCCGAGATCAAGGCCGTGGCCAAGGAGGTCCGCCGCACCCTGTCGGCCGAGCGGGCCCGCCTGGAGTCCCTGTTCACCGTCGACCGTTCGTGGCCGTACGAGGAGTGGGCCCGCCACTACCGCGACCACCCGATCACCGGAGCCGTCACCCGCGCCCTGATCTGGCAGAGCGGCGACGGCGAGCCCTTCCTGCCGGGCGGGTCCTTTCTGCCCGGCGATTCCGAGCCGGTGAGGGACCGCGTCCGGCTGTGGCATCCGGCCCGCGCCTCCCTGGACGAGGTGCGCGAGTGGCGCGAGACGGTGACGGCGCGGCAGCTGCGCCAGCCGTTCAAGCAGGCGTTCCGCGAGGTCTACCTCCTCACCCCGGCCGAGCTGGAGACCTCGCCCCGCTCCGAGCGGTTCGCCGCCCACCTCGTCGTCCACGACCGCCTCTACGCCCTGGTCAAGGAGCGCGGCTGGCAGGCCGAGTGGCTGCACCACCACGACGAGGCCGACGCCCGCAAGGAGCTGGCCGAGGGCGCCTGGCGGGCGCGCTTCCGCTACGTGTCGGCCGGGCGCGAGGGCGGTGAGCTGGTGGCCTCGACCGGCGCGGTCCGCTTCGAACGGCGCGCGGGCCGCCGGTGGGCGGAGGCGGCCCTGGCCGAGGTGCCGCCGCTGGTGTTCAGCGAGGCCATGCGTGACGTGGACCTGTTCGTCGCCGTCACCTCGATCGGCGCCGACCCGGGCTGGTCGGGCCGGGGCGGCGAGCGGCACCGCGCCTACTGGCGCACGCTGCCGGACGCCGAGCTGCCCCCGTCGGCGGAGGTGCGCCGCGACGCGCTCGCCCGCATCCTGCCGCGCACCGCGATCGCCGGCCGCTGCGAGCTGGCCGACCGGCAGCTGATCGTCCGCGGCGACCTGCGCACCTACCGCATCCATCTGAGCAGCGGCGCCGTCTTCATGGAGCCGGGCGACGTCTACCTGTGCGTGGTCGCCCGCCGGGCCACGGGCAGGCAGTTCCTGCCGTTCGAGGAGGACGGCCGGCTGGCGGAGATCCTCAGCAAGGCGTTCCTGCTCGCCCGGGACAGCGCGATCACCGACGAGTCGATCCTGCGGCAGATCCGCCCCTGAAGCCCCGCCCCGGCCCTCGGACGATCACCGGCACGCGCTGACGATCGCCCGCAGATCCGGATGCGATATCCGGACCCGATATGCGGAAATGTCGGGCGATCTACGGGCTTATCCCTGGCGGACCGCCGCGAGCTGCTGCTCGAACGGGACGACCTCCTCGATCTCCGGCGGCCCGCTCACGTCCTCGGTCTGCCCGGCCTTCGGCTCCCGCGCGGGGGCCAGGCGGAGCATGAGGTCGGCCAGCTCGCCCGACGCGCGGGTGATGCGGTCCGGCAGGCCGCCGGTGTAGGCGTCGCCGGTGCCGCCCCAGTCCTCCGACGCCGCGTACACCGCCGTGGGCACGACCACGGCGCGCAGGTAGGCGAACAGCGGCCGGAGCGCGTGCTCCAGCGCCAGCGAGTGCCGCGCGGTGCCGCCGGTGGCGGCGATGAGCACCGGGGTGCCCGCCAGCGCGTCCTGGTCCAGCAGGTCGAAGAACGACTTGAACAGCCCGCTGTAGGACGCGCTGAACACCGGCGTGACCGCGATGACCCCGTCGGCCTCGGCCACGGCGTCCAGCGCCGAGCGCAGCCGGGCCCCGGCGAAGCCGGTGACGAAGTTGTTGGCGATGTCCACCGCCAGCTCCCGCAGCTCGACGACGCGCGGCGTGGCGCCGCCGAGCCGCCGCCCGGCCGCCTCGGCGAGGCGGTCGGCCAGCAGGCGGGTGGAGGACGGCTGGGTCAGTCCCGCCGTGACGACGACGAGCTTCATCGAGGTTTCTCCTTTACGAACGGGGGGCGGGCTGGGAGGGCTGTTCGGTGCGGGCCGCCAGCAGGGAGGCGTGGGTGGGCGCGTCCGGCACCTCGGCCGGGCGGCCCTTGGCGAACTCGGCGCGCAGCACCGGCACGACCTCCTCGCCGAGCAGGTCGAGCTGCTCCAGGACCGTCTTGAGCGGCAGCCCCGCGTGGTCCATGAGGAACAGCTGCCGCTGGTAGTCGCCGAAGTGCTCGCGGAACTCCAGGGTCCGGTCGATGACCTGCTGCGGGCTGCCCACGGTCAGCGGCGTCTCGGCGGTGAACTCCTCCAGCGACGGCCCGTGACCGTACACGGGGGCGTTGTCGAAGTACGGCCGGAACTCGCGCACGGCGTCCTGCGAGTTCTTGCGCATGAACACCTGGCCGCCGAGCCCGACGATGGCCTGTTCCGGGGTGCCGTGCCCGTAGTGGGCGTAGCGCTGCCGGTAGAGGGTGATGAGCCGGACGAAGTGCTCCTTCGGCCAGAAGATGTTGTTGGCGAAGAACCCGTCACCGTAGTAGGCGGCCTGCTCGGCGATCTCCGGGCTGCGGATGGAGCCGTGCCACACGAACGGCGGCACGCCGTCGAGCGGCCGGGGCGTGGACGTGAAGCCCTGCAGCGGGGTGCGGAAGCGGCCCTCCCAGTCCACGACGTCCTCGCGCCACAGCCGGTGGAGCAGCGCGTAGTTCTCGATGGCGAGCGGGATGCCCTGGCGGATGTCCTGGCCGAACCACGGGTAGACGGGCCCGGTGTTGCCGCGGCCCATCATGAGGTCGACCCGGCCTCCGGACAGGTGCTGCAGCATCGCGTAGTCCTCGGCGATCTTGACGGGGTCGTTGGTCGTGATCAGCGTGGTGGCGGTGGACAACTGCAGCCGCTCGGTCCTGGCGGCGATGTAGCCGAGCATGGTCGTGGGGGAGGACGGCACGAACGGCGGGTTGTGGTGCTCGCCGGTGGCGAACACGTCGAGCCCGACCTCCTCGGCCTTGAGCGCGATCGTCACCATCGCCTGGATCCGCTCCGCCTCGGTCGGGGTGCGGCCCGTCGTCGGGTCGGTGGTCACGTCGCCGACACTGAAGATCCCGAACTGCATATTGGTCACCAGCCCATACTGTTGAAGTTTCAACAGCCAGCTCAGCAATCGAGGCTGCCTGTTTATTCCAGCGGTTCACCAGGCGTCGATGTCGGCCGCCGTGAGGATCCGCCGCGGAGCCCCCCGTTCGGCAACGGCGATCATAGCCCGCCCGAGCCGCTCGGCCGTGGTGACCGCCGCCGCCGGGCGCAGGAGGCGCAGCAGCAGGCGGAACGGCGCCGCGGCCACGTAGGCCGGCCGGTGCAGGCGGGTGCGCGCGACAGTGCCGTGCATGGGCTGTCCATACCCGGGCACCCCGCGTGGCACGTACCCGGGCACATACCCGGGCCGGAAGATGTAGGCCCGCAGCGGCAGCGCCAGCAGCGCCTCCTCGGTCGGGTCCCCGTCCTCCGCGCCCGACACGTACAGGAACGCCGACCCCGGGGCGACCTCCGCCAGCGCCGCCCCGGCGGCCAGGGCGACGTCCGCCGGGGAGCCCTCCGGGCAGCAGAAGCAGGCGTCGTGGCCCGCCAGCGCGTCCCGTACGGGCGCGAGGTCGGACAGGTCGGGGCGGACGAGCTCGCGCAGCTTGGGATGCCGCTCCCCGGTGGGGACGCGGCCGACGGCGAGGACTGCCCCGACGCGGTCGTCGGCCAGGCACGCTCGGAGCACGCCTCGCCCGATCACGCCCGCCGCCCCCACGACGATCACCTTCACGGATCCTTGCCTCCCAGGTCCCTGGCGGCCTCCCGCAGCACGGACGGCGCCCACGGCGGGATCTCCAGGCCGAGCGTGGAGATCCCGAGGGTCCAGCGGCAGTCACCGTCGCCGCCGGTCGGCACGGGCACGGTGATGGCCGCGCACGCCACCTCTTCCCGGTACTGGCCGTGTTCCTCCACCACCTGCCCGGGACGCAGCCCGTACAACTCCTTCTCCACGTCGTCGGCGGTGGCGGGCGTGCGGGAGGTGAAGCGGCGCAGCCCCGACTCCTCCAGGATCGCGCGCCGCTCGGCGGGCGGGAGCGCGACCAGCAGCGCCTTGCCGAGCGCGGTCGCGTGCGGCGCGGCCTCCAGCCCGGCCTGGAGGTCCTCCAGCCACGGCGAGTAGAGGCCCTCGGCCACCTCGGCGACCACCAGCCGTCCCTCGGTCAGCCGCGCCAGGTAGGCGGTGTGGCCGGTGCTGGCGGCCAGGTGGCCGAGCACGGCACGGGCGTTGGGCGGGCGGCCCAGCGCGCCGAGCATGTCGTGGAAGCGCTCGGCCACCTGCGGGCCGGGCAGGTAGTCGCCGCTGGGCAGCCGGAGCAGGTAGCCCTCGTAGCAGAGCGTGCGGACCAGATGGTAGGAGGTGGAGAGGTTGAGCCCGCACCGGCGGGCGATCACCTTGACCGTCAGCGGCCGGTCGGACTGGGCGACCTCCTCCAGCACGCGCAGTGCGCGTGACACGCTGCGGATCAGGTCGCTGGGTTCATCGCCGCTCATGCACCCCAGCATCCGCCGTGGCGGGCCGGCGCGCCATTTGAAAAGTGACCGTGTGGACGATACTGGGATTGAACCAGTGACCTCTTCCGTGTCAGGGAAGCGCTCTCCCGCTGAGCTAATCGTCCTTGGAGCGGAAGACGGGATTCGAACCCGCGACCCTCACCTTGGCAAGGTGATGCTCTACCACTGAGCCACTTCCGCGCCCGCCCGGCCGGTGCCGGGCGACGAGAGAACTCTAGCGAAAACTCGCCGACTCCCCAAACCGGAGCGCTCCGACCTGCTCGGCGTACCAGGTGATCCCGGCGACATGGGCGGCGATCTCACGCAGCGTCCAGTTCGGGTCGCGCGGGGTGTCCCAGGCGTCGGGGGCGGTGGCGTAGCGGTGCACGTACGCCTGGGCCAGGCGGGGCCAGCGGGCGCGCGCCTCGTCCAGGTCGAGCTCGGTGAAGCGGGCCCAGTCGGAGTCGAGCGTCACGGTCCGCCCGTGCCAGGGGGTGTCGAGCGGCGGCTCGCCCGCCAGCAGCGCCTCCACCTCGGCCAGGTGGTCGACGAGGTGGTCCTGGATGCGGCGGGCGGCCTTGGCGGGGGTCCACAGGCCCTCGGTGACGATCGGCCTGCCGTCCCAGGCGAGCCAGGTGGCGGCCAGGGCCAGGCAGCGGTCGGCGGCCTCGGCCACGGCGATCGCGGGGTTCGTCGCGGAATCGGTCATGGCCCGATCCTGGCCGCCGCACGTTCAACCGGGGGTCTAAGTGTGCCCGCCGTTGACGGCAACCGGGTGTCTAAGTGTGCCCGCCGTTGACGGTGACGCGCTCGCCCGTGATGAACGCGGCCGCGTCCGAGGCGAGGAAGCAGACCGCTCCGGCGATGTCGCCGGGGGTGCCCATGCGGCCCAGCGGCACCTCCGACAGGTACTCGTCCACCTCCAGGCCCGCGTGGCGCTCGACCGGGATCCAGCCGGGGGCGACGAGGTTGACGGTGACGCCGTGCGGGCCGAGCTCGCGGGCCCAGGAACGGGTGAGCGCCTGCTGCGCCGCCTTGGCCGCGATGTAGGCGGACATGCGGGGCAGCGCGCGGTCGACCACGTCGGAGCCGATCTGGATCACCCGGCCGCCGCCGCGCTCCTTCCATCCGGGCAGGAAGGCCCGTACGAGCAGGGTGGGGCTCTTGACGAAGAACGTGAGCTGGTCGAGGTGGTCCTGCCAGGTCAGGTTCTCGATCGGCACCTCGGGCTGCGGCCCGGTGGCGTTGAGCACGAGCGCGCCGACCGGCCCGAGCCGCCCGGCGACGGCCTCGGCCAGCGCGCGGGTCGACTCCTCGTCGGTCACGTCGGCGGCGAACGCCTCCGCCCGGCCGCCCGCGGCCCGGATCCCGTCCGCCACCCGCTCGGCTCCGTCGTGGTCGGAGCGGTAGTTCACCGCGACGGTCCAGCCGTCGCCCGCCAGCCTGCGCGCGATGACCGCGCCGAGCCCCCGCGACGCGCCCGTGACGAGCGCGACCTTTGCCTCAGTTGTCACCTGCGCGGTCCTTTGCCTCGTTTATCACGGTCGCGAGCCTATTGCTTCGTCCGGCGGCGAAGGATGGGTGGGTTAACGTCACGGTATGGCTGCTGACCACACCGTTCGTGACGCCGACATCGCCCCCGTGGCGGCGCTGATCGCCGACCCGACCCGGGCGGCCATCCTGACGGCGCTGCTGGGCGGGCGCGCGCTGGCGGCGGGCGAGCTGGCCCGGCTGGCCGGGGTGAGCGCCGCCACCGCGAGCGCGCACCTGGCGCGGCTGCTCGACGGCGGCTTCGTGACCGTGGTCCGGCAGGGCCGGCACCGCTACTACCGCCTGTCCGGGCCGGAGGTGGCCGAGGTCCTGGAGGTGCTGGCCCGCGTCAGCGCCCGCCCGCCGGTGCGGTCGCTGCGCCAGTCGCGGCAGGCCCGCCTGCTGGAGGAGGCGCGTACGTGTTACGACCACCTGGCGGGGAAGGCGGGGGTGGCGCTGCTGGAGGCGTTGCGCGGCAGCGGCTGCCTGGCGGGGGAGGAGGTCACCGCCGAGGGGGAGCGGCTGCTGGCCGGGATCGGCGTGCACGTGGCCGGGGCGCGCGCGACCAGGCGGCGCTTCGCCCCGGAATGCCTTGACTGGACCGAGCGGCGGCCCCATCTCGGCGGCGCGCTCGGCGCGGCGGTCACGGCGGTGCTGCTGGAACGCGGCTGGTTCCGGCAGGGCGCGGCGCCGCGTGCGCTGACCCTCACCGACGCGGGCAGGAGTGAGCTGGCGGCGCTCTTCCCGAGCCACGTGACAGCGCCCTGGAGTAAGGAGCTAACCTGGCAATCGCCGGTTACCTAAGCGGGAGAAAACACATCATGCGCGACAACGGAGTCGTGAACGTCGGTCCCGAACCCCTCACCTTCGACGACGTCATCCGGGTGGCCCGCCACGGCGCCGCCGTACGCCTCACCGACGACGCCATGGCCGCCGTCGCGGCCTCCAGGCAGCGGGTGGACGAGCTGGCCGAGAGCCCGGTCCCCGCGTACGGGGTGTCCACCGGGTTCGGCGCGCTGGCCACCCGCCACATCGACCCCTCGCTGCGCGCCCAGCTCCAGCGCTCCCTGGTGCGCTCCCACGCCGCCGGCAACGGGCCCGAGGTGGAGACCGAGGTGGTGCGCGCGCTCATGCTGCTGCGCCTGCACACGCTCGCCACCGGCCACACCGGCGTGCGGCCGACCACGGCCAAGGCCCTGGCCGCCCTCATCAGCTCCGGCATCACGCCGGTCGTCCACGAGTACGGCAGCCTCGGCTGCTCCGGCGACCTGGCCCCGCTGGCGCACGTCGCGCTCACGCTCATGGGCGAGGGCGTCGTCCGCGACCGGTCCGGCAACGTCACGGCGGCGGGCGAGGCGCTCAAGCAGGCCGGTATCGAGCCCGTCGAGCTGGCCGCCAAGGAGGGCCTGGCGCTCATCAACGGCACCGACGGCATGCTCGGCATGCTCGTGCTGGCCATCGACGACCTCACCCGGCTCGTGCGCACCGCCGACGTGAGCGCCGCGATGAGCGTCGAGGCGCTGCTCGGCACCGACCGCGTGTTCGCCCCCGAGCTGCAGGCGCTGCGCCCGCAGCCCGGCCAGGCGCTCGCCGCCGCCAACATGGTGAAGATCCTGGCCGGCTCCGGCATCATGGCCAGCCACCGCGACCCGGAGAGCTGCACCCGCGTCCAGGACGCCTACTCGCTGCGCTGCGCCCCCCAGGTCGCCGGCGCCGCCCGCGACACGATCGCGCACGCCGCCGCCGTCGCCGGCTGGGAGCTGGCCAGCGCCGTCGACAACCCGGCGGTGCTCGCCGACGGCCGCGTCGAGTCCAACGGCAACTTCCACGGCGCGCCCGTCGCGTACGTGCTCGACTTCCTGGCGATCGTGGCCGCCGACCTGGCCTCGATGTCCGAGCGGCGCACCGACCGCTTCCTGGACGTGGCGCGCAACCACGGGCTGCCCGCGTTCCTGGCCGACGACCCCGGCGTCGACTCCGGCCACATGATCGCCCAGTACACGCAGGCCGCGATCGTCTCGGAGCTCAAGCGCCTGGCCGTGCCCGCCAGCGTCGACTCCATCCCGAGCTCGGCCATGCAGGAGGACCACGTCTCGATGGGCTGGTCGGCCGCCCGCAAGCTGCGCCGCTCCGTCGACGGGCTGACCCGGGTGCTGGCCGTCGAGGTGCTCACCGCCGCCCGCGCGCTCGACCTGCGCCGCCCGCTCGAGCCCGCCCCCGCCACGGCCGCCGTGGTCAAGGCGCTGCGCGAGACCGTGCCGGGTCCCGGCCCCGACCGCTTCCTCGCGCCGGAGATCGAGGCCGCCGTGCGGCTCGTCGCCGACGGCGGCGTGGTCGAGGCCGTCGAGTCGGTGACCGGCCCGCTGGCCTAACGCCGGGGCAGCGCCACGATCGCGTCCACCTCCAGCAGCAGGCCGGGCATGAACAGCCGGGACACCTCCACGGTCGTGCTCGCCGGCGGCGTCCCGGTGATGTACTTCCGCCGTACGCGCCCGTACTCGACCCTGTCGTCCATGTTCGTCAGGTACGTGCGGATGAAGGCGAGATCGGCGAACGTGGCGCCCTGGTCGGCCAGGATGCGCGACAGGTTCTCGAAGACGCACTCGGCCTGGGCTGCCATCGAGCCCTCGCCGATCACGTCGCCGTTCGCGTCGAAGGCCGCCTGGCCCGAGACGTACAGCATGTCGCCCACGCGGACCGCGTGCGAGTACATGCCGTTCGTGGCCGGCACCGCCGCCGGGTTCAGCGGCACCGCCCGGCCCGGCGCGGCGGGCCGCCCGACGTGCCCGGCGATCGCGGTCAGGTCGCGCTCTCCCAGGCCCGCCGCCTCGGCCTCGCGCAGGCGGCGCAGCGCGGCGGCGGCCAGCGAGGCGCCGTCCCACGCGGCCAGGTCCAGGTCCTTGGCCGCCAGCCCGAGCGCGTAACGGGTCTCCCGCGCGGGCGCGGCCAGCCGACCGGCCAGCGCGCCGAGCGGGGTGCCCGCCAGCACGGCGGCGAGCGCGTCCCGGTCCACGCCGTGCGCCTCGCCGTACGCGAACGTCTCCGCGAGCAGCACCTGGGCGGGCACGAGCGCGCTCATGACGGCGAGCTTCAGCGCCGCGCCCGCGCCCAGCGGCCCGAGCTCCCGCACGGTGCCGAACACCGCCAGCACCTCGCGCACGGCCGCCACGTCGCCCCCGGCCAGCACGGTCAGCGTGCCCTCGGCCGCGGGGGCGACGCTGCCGAGCACCGGCGCGTCCACCAGGCCCGCCTCGGGCGGCAGCAGCGCCCGCAGCTCGCGCACCGCGTCCGGGCCGATCGTCGACATCTCCACCACGGTCACGCCGGGCCGCAGCCCCGGCAGCGCCGCCGTCAGCACCTCGCGCACCGCGTCGTCGTCGCGCAGCATCGTGATGACCAGGTCCGCCCCGGCCACCGCCTCGGCGGGCGAGATCCCGGTCCCGCGCCGCCACGTCGTCACCTCGTGCCCGGCCTCGGCGAGCCGCCGGGCCATGGGGACGCCCATGCGTCCCTGTCCAAGAAATGCAATCACGTCACCATTGAAGGGATTCGCACGGTATTCCACCACCGACTAGATTGCATGCCAGCCATGCCTGACGTGAATGCCTTTGACACCGCGGCCCTGCGCCTGTTCGACGAGGTGGCCAGGGGCGGCTCGTTCACGGCCGCCGCCGAGCTGCTCGGCCAGACCCAGTCGGCCGTCTCCCGGCGCGTCGCCGCCCTGGAACGCGCCGCCGGCGGGCCGCTGTTCGAGCGGCTGCCCAGGGGCGTGCGGCTCACCCCCGCCGGGGCCGCGCTGCACCGGCACGCCGTCGCGGTGCTCGACCGGCTCGACCGGGCCGGCGAGGAGCTGGCCGCCATCCACGGCGGCAGCGGCGGCACGCTGCGCGTGGGCGCGTTCGCCACCGCCAACGCCGAGCTGGTGCCCGCGACGCTCAGCCGCTTCGCCGACCGGCGGCCCGGCGTGGAGCTGCGGCTCGTCGAAGCGCTCAGCCCTCGCCTCACCGAACGGCTCCAGGCCGGTGCGCTGGACCTGGCCGTGATCAGCGACTACCCGGCCGGGCTGCCCAGCGGTGGCGGCCGCGTCGTCCACCTGCGCGACGACCGGCTGCTGGTCTGCCTGCCGCACGGGCACCGGCTGGCCGGTGAGGACGCCGTCGACCTGCGCGAGCTGGCCGGCGAACGGTGGATCGAGGCGGCGCCGCGCGGCCAGCCGACGCTGCTCGCCGCCGCCTGCGCCGCCGCCGGGTTCACCCCGCGCGGCGGGCTGCGGGTGGCCGAGTGGTCGGGCAAGTTCGGCTGCGTCGCCGCCGGGCTCGGCGTCACCCTCGTCCCCGAGCTCGCCGCCCGCGCCGTCCCCGCCGGGCTCGTGCTGCGCCCCCTGCGGGACGAGCTGCCCGTACGGAAGGTGTACGCTGCCCTGCCCGAAGCGCCACTGCCTGCGGCGCTGGAGTTTGTCCGAATGCTGAAAGAATGGGAAGCGTGTACGGCTTCGCCCACCTGAACGGCCGGCTCGCCACCGGGCTGCGTGACGTGACCACCGACCTGGCCGCGCTCGACTCCGAAGGCTGGTGGGCCGTCGTGGTCGGCTTCGAGGGCAAGGTCACCTGCGCCCGCTTCGACCAGGTGCGCCAGGCCCCGCTGCCCCGCCCGCGCGCCCCCTGGCAGGGCCCCCGCCCCGGCGACTGGCGCGGCTCCCTCGACCAGGACGCCTACGAGCGGGGCGTCCGCACCATCCGCGACCACATCGAACGCGGCGAGGTCTACCAGGCCAACCTGTGCCGGGTGCTGACCGCGCCGCTCCCCGACGGGGCCGGCCCGCTCGCCCTCGCCGCCCGCCTCGCCGAGGGCAACCCCGCCCCCTACGCGGGCGTCATCCAGGTGCCCGGCCTCGCCGTCGTGTCCGCCTCGCCCGAGCTCTACCTGTCGCGCGACGGCGACGTCGTCGAGTCCGGCCCCATCAAGGGCACCGGCGCCACCGCCGGCGACCTGCTGGAGAAGGACCACGCCGAGAACGTGATGATCGTCGACCTGGTCCGCAACGACCTCGGCCGGGTCGCGGCCGTCGGCACCGTAGAGGTGCCCCGGCTGTGCGCCGTCGAGGAGCACCCCGGGCTCGTCCACCTCGTCTCCACCGTGCGCGCCAGGCTCGCGCCGGGAGCGGGCTGGCCCGAGCTGTTCGCCGCCACGTTCCCGCCCGGTTCGGTCACCGGCGCGCCCAAGTCGTCGGCCCTGCGCATCATCAATGCGCTCGAACCCGAGCCGCGCGGGCCCTACTGTGGGGCAGTGGGCTGGGTCGACGCCGACCGGGGCACGGCGGCGCTGGCCGTCGGCATCAGGACGTTCTGGATGAGCGGCGGCGAGATCCGCTTCGGCACCGGAGCGGGCATCACCTGGAGCAGCGACCCCCGGCGAGAGTGGCTCGAAACCGAGCTCAAGGCGTCCAGGCTCATGGCACTGGCATCCTCAGGAGGAAATCGATGAACATCCCGGTCTGGGTCAACGGAGAGCTGATCGACCCCGCGCAGGCCACCGTCTCGGTGTTCGACCACGGGCTCATGGTCGGCGACGGCGTCTTCGAGACCGTGAAGATCGTCCGCGGCGAGGTCTTCGCGCTCACCCGCCACCTCGACCGGCTCGCGCTGTCGGCCCGCCGCATGGACCTGCCGGAGCCCGACCTCGACGCGATCGCCGACGGCGTCGCCCGGTGCCTGGAAGCCGCCCCCGCCTGGGCGCTCGGCCGCATCCGCATCACCTACACCAGCGGCCCGGGCCCGCTCGGCTCCGACCGCGGCGACCAGGGCACCACCTGCGTCGTCATCGTCGACGAGCAGAAGCCGTTCCCCGCCACGGCCAAGGTCACCGTCGTGCCCTGGCCGCGCAACGAGCGCGGCGCGCTGTCCGGCGTCAAGAGCACCTCCTACGGCGACAACGCCAAGGCCCTGGCCTACGCCAAGGCGCGCGGCGGCGGCGAGGCCGTTTTCGGCAACCTGGCCGGCAACCTGTGCGAGGGCACCGGGTCCAACGTCTTCATCGTGCGCGACGGGCAGCTGCTCACGCCGACGCTCGAGTCCGGCTGCCTGGCCGGCGTCACCCGCGCCCTGGTCCTGGAGTGGTTCGGCGCCGAGGAGGTCGACGTGCCGCTGAGCGCCCTCTACGGGGCCGAGGAGGCGTTCCTCACCTCGACCACGCGCGACGTGCAGCCGATCAGCCTCGTCGACGAGACCGAGCTGCCGGCCGCGCCGGGGCCGATCACGGCCAAGGCCATGCGCGTCTTCGCCGAGCGCTCCGCCGCCGACCTCAACCCCTGACCCGCCGGGTCCGGCGGGCGTGATCATGACGAGGCGAGCGGAGACGTGATGGCGGGGCAGGGCGCGACACCGGCACGACGGCGGAACAGGGCGCCGGCGGGCGTGGTGTCCGTCGCGGCCGCGGCCGCCGTCGTGGCCGCCGGCCTGGCCTGGTGGCAGGGCGGCGGCGACCCCGCCGTCACCACCGCGGCCGTCCGCCCCCTGCCCGCCGCCTCCCCGCCGGCCGGGCCGTCGCTCGCCGCCTCCTTACGGCAGGCGCTGGCGCGCACCCCGGCGGCCGACTTCACCTACGAGGGCGGGCTGTCGCAGAGCGACTTCTACGCCGACGCCCGGGGCCGCATCGCCCACCGCCGGGGCGGCGCCGAGCTCGCCATGACCGTCATCTCGCCCGCCTCCGAGAACAGGCCCGTCGAGGTCACCGTCCGCGACGGCCGCCCCGGCAGGGTCCCCGAAGGCGTGGCCGACCACGCCCGCGTGATCGCCGTCCTGGCCTCCACCGGCACCGCCGCCGCGCTGGCCGCCGCCACCACCGGCGTGAACCGTACGGGAGACGTCCACCGCGGTGAGGTGCCCGCCACGGACGCCCCGCAGGACGTCCAGGAGCTGCTGCGCGACATCGCCGGCGGCTGGAGCAGGGACGAGCTGGCGCGCAGCACCCTCGTCTGGACGCTCACGCTCGGCGCGCACGGCCTGCCGTCACGGTTCGCCGTCGAATGGCGGGCGCCGGTCCAGGGCGCGGTGCTCACCTCGTCCTGGACCACCGCCTACAGCGGCTGGCGCGGCGCTCAGTAGCTCTTCTGCGTCTGGACGTTGAAGTCGGCCATCTCCACCTTCGCGGCCGGGTCGGTCAGCGGGTCGTCGATCCGCAGCACGTCCAGGCCCTCCCGGATGTCCGCCGAGTACACGTACCCGTTGTAGTAGTAGGCCGACCACGAGCCCGCGATGCCGCCGTCGTCACCGTCGAACGGGCCGCGCTCGAAGAAGCCGATCTCCTTGGGGTTGTCGGAGTCGGTGAAGTCGACGAACGACACCCCGCCCTGGTACCAGGCCTGGACCATGATGTCCTTGCCCGGCACGGGCAGCAGGGAGCCGTTGTGGGCGACGCAGTTCTCGTTCTCCTGCTGCTCACGCGGGATCTTGAAGTAGCCGCGCTTCTGCAACTGGCCGTCGACCAGGTCGTAGACCGCGTCGGCGCCCTTGGTGGCGGGCGTGTTGCGGTCGCAGGTGGCCGCCGAGCCGCCGCCGAGCTCGTCGGTGAACAGCACCTTGGTCGCGTCGTTGTTGAACGTCGCCGAGTGCCAGATCTGGAAGTTCTCCCGGTCGCTGACCTGCTGCAGCAGCTTGGGGTTGAGCGGGTCGGCGATGTCCAGCAGGAAGCCGTCGCCGAAGCAGGCGGCCGCGGCCAGGTTCTTCTCCGGGTAGGCGGTGATGTCGTGGCAGCCGGTGGCCTCCTCGTGCCCCTGGATGGGCAGGTCGGGCGAGGCCGCGACGCGGGCGGCGGCCGGGTTGGCCATCGGGATCTCGACGATCTGGATCAGCTTGTGCGGCGGCGGGCAGGTCGTCGACTCCGGCTCGGGCCCCGGCGACGACACGTACACGAACAGCGTGTCGTCCTTGGGCACCATCGTGTGCGTGTGCGAGCCGCAGTCGGTCGCCACGGCCGACACGAACCGCGGGCTGGACTTGTCGCTGATGTCGAAGATGCGCAGCCCTTCCCAGGCGCGCTCGCCGTCGGTCGAGTCGCAGCCCTCGCCGCTGCGCGGCTCGTCCACCGACAGGATCAGCAGGTCGCGGTAGACCGACACGTCGTTCTGCTGGGCCGGGCAGGCCACCTGGCTCACCGTCTTGGGGTTGGCCGGGTCGCTGATGTCGAAGACCGTGAAGCCGCCGAAGTTGCCCATGTACGCGTAGTCGCCCTGGAAGGCCAGGTCGGTGTTCCAGTCCATCGGGCCGTTGAGCGGGGCGGCGCGCGGGACGTTCGCCACGTGCTTGACGTTGTCGCTCATCCGGATCTCGCCCGGCTTGAGCGCCTGGCCCGCCGGCGTCCCGGCCGTGGAGCCCGGCGGATCGGCCTGCGGTGGTCGCTCCGGGCCCGCCGCGCATGCGGATACGAGCAGAACGGCCGCGCACAGCACGGCCCCCCGTAGCCTGGCCAAGATCACGCCTGTCCCCCTCGTTTCATAGCTCAGTATGGAAGCTATGCCAGCGAGGTCCGGAATGCGCGCACTATTGGTCACAGTTCTGATGCTGAACGCCCTGGCTGCCTGCTCACAGGCGCCGAGCGGGCCGTCGGCGGTCGGCACCGGAGCGCCCGTCATCGTGCCCGAAAAGCCCGGCGCGCCGGGCCGCACGGCCACCCCCGGCGAACGCGTCGGGCAGGGCGCGGCCACCCCCGCAGCCGCCGACGTGCGCTTCGCCGAAGGCATGATCCCGCACCACCGCCAGGCCCTGGAGATGACGAGCCTGGTCGCCAACCGAGGCCGCAGCGAGGAAGTCCGCAGGTTCGCCGACCAGATCGCGCTCACCCAGCAGCCCGAGATCGACCTCATGACGAACTGGCTCGCGCTCGTCGGCCGCCCCGCCCCCCGCGGGCACGCCCACCGTGGCGGCGACGGCTACGGCATGGCCACCGAGGAACAGCTCCAGGCGCTGCGCGCCGCCCGCGGCGGCGCGTTCGACCGGATGTTCCTGCAGCTCATGATCCGGCACCACGAGGGCGCGGTGAAGATGGCGGGGGAGGAGCTGGCCGAGGGCAAGGACCAGCGCATGCGCATGATGGCCAGGGACGTCTACGCGGGCCAGCGCATCGAGATCGCCCGGATGCGCAAGACCCTGGAGAGGCTGCCCGCCTGACTCAGGACGGCCAGAGCATGTTGGTCAGCTCGGCGTCCAGGTCCATGTAGTCGGTCTCGCGGCCGGCCGGCACCTTCTCGTACGTGCGGTGCAGGAACTCGGTCAGCGGGGCCAGCGGCACCTCGAAGAGCGCCTGCCCGAACGGCGAGGTCAGGCTGATGTGCAGGGTCCGCTCGCCGTCGTTGCGCGCCGGCCACACCTGCACGTCACCGTCGCCGACCCGGCGCACGATGCCCACCGTGAGCAGCTCACGGGCGAAGATCCACTCGACCGGTTCGTCGTTCCCCACGTGGAAAGCCATGCGGATGGCGTACGGGTCGTCGGCTGTGTAGCTCAGCCCGGCGAGCAGGGGGACGGTACTACGGTCGGGGACCACAAGCCGAAGGCCAAGCTCGGCGGAGACGGTGGTGCTGTTCATCGTCAGCCAAACCTTTTCGTCGTAGGTCCCCTCTACGGGGCTTGCACTGCTCTGGGCGGACTTCGTCCGGAGCTATGACGCGGAACGAAGAAACCTGTAGGAAAGATTCCGCTCCAAGGCCCTTCTGTAACGCAACTCACAGCTGGACATTTGGGCATCTACCTGGCTAAACGGCATCAATCGGGTCGTATTTGCGAGGGTTTTGCGTGTTGTGGGGCCAGTCCCGGCGAGCGCACCAAGAACGTTCCTGAGATGGATCACGGTCCGCGTCTACCCGGGACACGACGATGGTATGCCACCCGGCCCTCCCGCTGATGGGCAACCGCCGCCTTTCACCCGAATCCCGCCCGGCCGCCTCCCGCCCCCGCCGGGCAACCGTTTCGCCAGGGGGTCGGGAGTGCGGTATGGTTTTCCCCGTCGGCACCGCGAGGAGCCGCACAGGGCGGGCGATTAGCTCAGCGGGAGAGCGCTTCGTTCACACCGAAGAGGTCACTGGTTCGATCCCAGTATCGCCCACCAGGAAGTAGCAGGTCAGAGGGGCTTCGGAGTAGATCCGGGGCCCTTTCTGCATCTCTGGGAAGTCGATGGGAGCCAATCGGGGAGCCATCTCACTCGGACTCTCTACCCGTGCCGGCTGTCGCCGAAGATCGTGTTCATCGTCTGGGCACCGTTGGTGATCACCGGCCGTAGCTGGTGCCGGTAGACCGCTTCCGTGACGCTGGTGCCCGCGTGCCCGACGAGATCGGCGATGGTCTCGATGGGTACGCCTTGGTCGCAGCCGCGTCCACGTACGCCGGGACGCAGAAGCGTACCGGCGACCTGTACGCCGAAGGCTTCAAGGTCGCCGGCTACGGCAAGGACGGCGCGGGAGCTCTGCCACGAGGATCACGGCCCTTCGGCCGGTCCCGGGAGCGATCCGTCCTGGGTCACCGCAGCCGTCGCATCTCGTCATGCCTCCGCTGGGCAGCAGGCGGGGTTCGCGCAGAGGGTGAGGGAGGAGCGCCGAGCACGCCGTCGAGGAAGAGCGTGACCCACCACCAGCGCATACCGCAGTCGTTCACCTCGGTGGCGAGCTCTCTGCCGCATGCCTCGCACGCCAGGTTGGGCCCGTCGTCCGGCCCCCAGCCGCAGCATCCGCCCGCGGGGGGATCCGGAGAGGGAGTCAACGCGATGATGTCCGCCGCGTTCACCACGACCGACCTGCCTGGCCCGTCGGACACGAACTCGCGGCCGTGCCCCGCGATCGCGATGTACGGCTTCCATCCGACCGGCCGCGGATTGACCGCGAACCTGCCTCGCGGGATCAGCTGCGGCTTCTCGTCAGCCAGGCCGAGCTCACGACCGGGCTGGAGATCAGCGGGGTAGCCGATCTCCTCCAGGTCCAACGTCACAGCCGTACCGCACGTGGCGCAGGTGAACATGGCCATTGTCATGAATGTAGCCGAATCCCGGGATCTTGGTGAAGCTGAGGCGCACAGTTCACTACCGAGCGACACCCGAAGCACCGCGACATACCCGACGGCAGGAAGGGCTCCGGGGTGGATCCGGAGCCCTTCGTCGCAGGCGGGTACGGGCTCAGCTTGTGATCGGGAAGTTGGCGCGGATGACGCCGCCCGGGTCGCGCTCGCGCTTGATCCGCTCCAGGCGTGCCCGCACCTCGGCGGGGAAGGCCTGGGCGGCGCTCTCGCCGGGGGCGAGGAAGGTGTACGGCTTGCGCCCGCTGACCGCCTCGCCCAGCTGGGCCACCAGCGCGGCCTGCTTGGCCTGCACGGCCTCGGCCAGGTGCGGCAGCCGGAGTCCGAGCAGGTAGAGCAGGTACGGCTCGCCGAGCGCGCCGCCGGGGCCGCCGTCCGGGCGCGCCTCGGTCAGGGCGCCTCCCAGGTGCCGGATCTGCAGGTTCAGCAGCGGCGCGAGGTCGGCGTCCGCGAGGACGTCCACGGGCAGCCCCGTCAGCAGTTCGGTGCGGGCCAGCATCGGGCTGGGGTCGACCGGCTCGGCGGCGATGGCGCCCAGGTCGGCGACGTCCATCGGGCCGCGGCTGTCCGACAGGCTGCCGCCGATCGCCGCCAGCGGGGCCAGCAGGTCCTCCGCCTCGGCCGCCCCGCCGAGGAAGGTCACGTCGATGCCGACCGTCGCCGGGGCGGGGGGCGGCGGGGCCATCCGGTTGAGCCACAGCGACAGCTCGCGCGGCGCGTCGGCCGTGATGGCCCGGAACGCCTCGAACACCTCGCCGGTGCGCTCCGCCGGCCACACGACGCGCCCGCCGTACAGGCCGGGCACCTCGTACAGGTCCAGCTCGACGGCGGTGATGATGCCGTAGTCGCCGCCACCGCCGCGCAGCGCCCAGAACAGGTCGGCGTCGGAGTCCGCCGTGACCCGCACCTGTTCGCCCCCGGCGTCGACGATCTCGAACGCGCGCACGGAGTCTGCGGCCCAGCCGTACGCGCGGCCGAACCAGGAGACGCCCCCGCCGGCGACGAATCCGGCGACGGACACCACCGGGCTGCTGCCCGCCGGCCCGGTGAGGCCGTGCTTGCCGGTGGCGGCCAGCACCTGCCCCCACCGCGCGCCCGCCCCGGCCCGGACCACCCGCCCGGCCGGGTCGACGGTGATCTCGTCCAGGCGGGCGGTGCGCACCAGGATCGTCCCGTCGACGTCACCGGAGGCGCCGTGACCGGACGGCTGGGCGGTGACGGTCAGCCCGGCCTGGCGGGCGTAGCGGACGAGCGCCACCACGTCGGCGGCGTCGGCCACCTCGGCGACCGCGACCACCGGCTGGCGCACCCCGATCGCCCAGGGCGCGGCGGCCCGGTCGAACCCGTCGTCGCCAGGCAGGAACACCTGGCCTCGCACGATGTCACGCATGCATGTACTCCTTCAGAAGGGGATGGGGCCTTCGTCCTGGACGAAGGCGGCGGTGGGGCCGTCCGGGCCGAGCAGCGCCATGGCCACGATCGGCGCGGCGCCCTCCTCGGGCGTCTTGATCCCGGCGCCGTGGTTGATGTCGGTCTTCACCCAGCCCGGGTCGACCGCGTTGACCTTGACGGGGGTGTCCAGCAGCTCCTTGGCGTAGGACACGGTGATCATGTTGAGCGCGGCCTTGGCCGAGCAGTAGGTCACGTTGAGCATCGGCCACAGCGGGTGCCCCCGGTCCAGGGCGCGGGTGATCGAGCCTCGTTCGCTGGAGACGTTCACCACGCGCCCCGCAGGGGAGCGGCGCAGCATCGGCAGCATCGCGTTCGTGACCTCGATGACGCCGAACACGTTCGTCTCGTAGATGAGCCGGGCCTGCTCGGCCGTGGCCTGGCTCGGCGGCCCGTCGGGCAGGACGATCCCGGCGTTGTTGACGAGGATGTCGAGCCCGCCGTACTCCCGCTCGATCCGCTCGGCGGCGGCGCGGACGCCAGCCGGGTCCGTGACGTCCAGGCGCACGTACGGCAGGCCGAGCCGCTCGGCGGCGGCCTCGTCGCGCGCGCCGACGATCGCGGTGACGCCGCGTTCGGTCAGCAGCCGGGCGGTCGCCAGGCCGATGCCCCGGGTGGCCCCGGTGACGAGGGCGACGCTCACCATGCCGCGCCCGCGATCTGACGGGTGGCGGCGTTGAGGCGGTTCCACAGGTTGACGGTGGCGATCTGCAGCAGCAGTCCGGCCAGCTCCTGCTCGGAGTAGTGGTCCGCGGCCTCGTCCCACACCGCGTCGCTGACCAGGCCGCCGTCGGGCAGCCGGGTGGCCTCCTCGGTCAGGGCGAGCGCGGCGCGCTCGGCGTCGGTGAAGTACGGCGTCTCGCGCCAGGCGGCCACGGCGAACAGCCGCTCGTCGCTCTCGCCCTGCTTGCGCAGGTCCTTGGCGTGCATGTCCACGCACACGCTGCACCCGTTGATCTGGCTGGCCCGCAGCAGCACCAGGTCGACCGTGACCTTCGGCAGCCCGGCCTGGTCGGCCGCCTTGCCGAGCGCGAGCAGCGCCTGCATCGCGCCCGGCAGCACCAGGGCGGGGTTCTTCATCCGTGCTTCCATGAGTGACTCCTCAGCAGAGTTGGTTGCCGCTTTCCGCTGACGAGTCTCGGCAAGGGCTTTGATGCGCCGGCTATGCGCGAGCTATGGAGCGCCGATATGCCGTGACTTGTACGATCCTGGGGTGTCTGCGCGTTTCCTGATCCTGGGTCCCGTGGAGGTCTCGGCAGGCGACCGGCCGCTGCCCGCCCTCGCCCCCCGGCACCGTGCCTTCCTCGGCCACCTGCTGCTCCACGCGGGACGCGCCCAGAGCGTGGAACGGCTGATCGACGCGGTGTGGGGGCCGGCGCCGCCGGACACCGCGCGCGCCCAGGTGCACGCCGCGCTCGCGGCGATCCGGCGCGTCCTGCGCGCGGCGGGCGTGGCCGACCAGCTCCGGACGAGCGTGGCCGGATACGTGCTCACCACCCGGCCCGGCCAGCTCGACCTGGAGGACTTCACCACGCTCACGGCCACGGCCGAGGACGATCCACGGCACACCGCCGGGCGGCTGCGCTCGGCGCTGGAGCTGTGGCGCGGGCCCGCGTTCGCCGACGTGCAGGCGGAGTACGCGCCGGACGCCCGCGCGCGGCTGGAGGACCGGCGGCTGACCGCCGTGGAACGGCTGGCCGACCTGGAGCTCGCCGAGGGACGCCACGAGGACCTGATCGACCGGCTCGGCGCGGAGCTGGCCGCCCACCCGCTGCGCGAGCGGCTGACCGGGCAGCTCATGCTGGCCCTGCACCGCGCCGGACGGCAGGCCGACGCGCTGGCCGCCGGACGCGCCTACCGGTCCCGGCTGGCCCATGAGCAGGGCCTCGACCCGGGGCCCGCGTTCCTGTCCGTGGAAGAGACCGTGCTCCAGGGCCCTGACGTACGGGCTGACGAGAGCCCGAAGGGGAAGAGCGCGACGTACCTGCCCTACGACGTCGCCGACTTCGCCGGCCGCACCGCCGAGCTGACCCAGCTGATCGCCGGGGACGGCCCCATGCCGTCGATCACCGCGATCGACGGCATGGCCGGCATCGGCAAGACCGCCCTCGCCGTGCGCGCCGCCCACCAGCTGGCCGACCACTACCCCGACGGCCGGCTCTTCGTCGACCTCCACGCGCACACGGCGGGCAGGCAGCAGGTGAGCACGTCCGAGGCGCTGGAGGCCCTGCTGCGCCAGCTCGGCGTCCGCGCCGAGGCCGTCCCCGCCCACCTGGAGGAGCGCGCCGCGCTGTGGCGGGCCGAGCTGGCCGGCCGCCGCGTCCTCGTCGTCCTGGACAACGCCGCCGACTCCGCGCACGTACGCCCGCTGCTCCCCGGCCCCTCCGGCAGCCTCGTCCTCATCACCAGCCGGCGCCGGCTGACCGATCTCGACGGCGTCCGGTCCCTGCCCATGGAGGTGCTGCCGGCCGCCGACGCCACCGACCTGTTCACCCGGATCGTGGGCGAGCGCGCCGTACGGGAGCCGGACGCGGTGGCCGAGGTCCTGCTGCTGTGCGGGTTCCTGCCGCTCGCCGTACGGATCGCCGGGGCGCGGCTGCGGCACCGGCCCCGCTGGAGCGTCGCCTACCTGGCCCAGCGCCTGCGCGACGAACGGCGCAGGCTGTCGGAGCTGGCCACCGCCGAGCGCGGCGTGGCGGCCGCGTTCGCCCTGTCCTACCAGCAGCTCGACGACACCGAGCGCCACCTGTTCCGCCTGCTCGGCCTCCACCCCGGCCGCGACGTCACCCCGCCCGCCGCCGCCGCGCTGGCCGGGCTCGACGTAGCCGACGCCGAGGACACGCTGGAGTCGCTGCTCGACACGCACATGCTCCAGCAGCACGAGCCGGGCCGCTACCGCTTCCACGACCTGCTGCGCCAGTACGCCCACGACACCGCCGCCGAGGAACCGCCCGCCGAACGCCACGCCGCCATGACCCGGCTGCTCGACCACCACCTGTGCACCGCCTCAGCCGCCATGGACCTGCTCTATCCCGACAGCGCGCACCGGCGGCCGAGGACCGGCCGCCCGGCGGCGCGCTTCCGCGACGCCGCCGAAGCGCTCGCCTGGCTCGACGCCGAACGCGGCAATCTCGTACGGACCGCCGCGCACGCCTGCGACACCGACTGGCCGGCCCACACGGGCGCGCTGGCCACGACCCTCTACCGCTACCTGTACGACCACGCGCTGCACGACGACGCCCGCACCCTGTACGGCAGGGCGCTGGAGGCGGCCCGGCGGCTGGCGGACCCCGCCGGTGAGGGCCGGGCGCTGACCGACCTCGGCTGGGTGCACCACCTGCAGGGCGACCACCGGCTCGCGGCGGAGCACTTCGACCGGGCCCTGACCGCCTGCCGGGCCGCCGACGACCGCCGCGGCCAGGCGCGGGCGCTGACCGGCCTGGGCGACGTACGGGCCGCGACCGGCGACCACGAGGGCGCGCTCGCCGCGCTGCGCCGGGGGCTGGAGCTGTTCCGCGAGCTCGGCGACCGCTTCGGCGAGGCGGTGACCACGGACTACCTCGGTGTCGCCCAGGAACGGCAGGGCCGCTTCGCCGAGGCGGACGCCCTGCACCGCGAGGCGCTGGAGATCTTCCGCGCCATCGGCAGCCGGGGCGGCGAGGCCGACGCCCTGCACCACCTCGGCATCGCCTGCCTGCGGCTCGGCCGGCCCGCCGAGGCGGGCGCGCACCACGGCGACGCCCTGGAGCTGTACCGCCGCTTCGGCTACCGGCGCGGCGAGGCCAAAGCCCTCAACGGCCTGGCCACGGCCGCACTGGCGCTCGGCGAGGCCGGCCGGGCGCGGCGTCTCTACCGTGACGCGCTCGACGCGGCCGTCGAGGTGGGCGACCTCGCCGAGCAGTCCCGCGCCCGCGCCGGCCTCGCCGGCCTGGCGGCCAGCCCCTGAAGGACCGGGGGCCGGTCTAGGGTCCGTCCAGGGCGAGGGCCCCGGCCCGGACGAGCACGGGAAGCACGTGGTGACGGACCGCCGGGGCCAGGCGGGGCGCGTAACCGTCGCGCCCGTCGGTCCACCCCAGCGCGGCCAGCTCGGCCGCGGGCCTCGGGCGTCCGGTCAGCGCGGCCGTGAACACCGTCATGCGCATCGGCACGCCCTCGAGCGCGGCCACGTCCTCCACCAGGCCGAGCAGGTCCAGGTCGCGCGGCGCGACGCCGAGCTCCTCGTCCAGCTCCCGGACCAGGGTCTCCTTCGGGCTCTCTCCCGCCTCGGGCTTGCCTCCCGGCAGGTAGAACACCTCCGGCGCGGCCTTCTTGCTGACGACGAGCAAGCGCCCCCGCTCGACGACGGCCGCCGCCACCACGTTCATCACCCGGTCATCCACCACGCCGCCAGCATTCCAGATACGGGACGAAATTGGTCCTCCGGGCGGCTGCGCGATCGGCCCTTATCGAGGGTACCGATCGGTGTCACGCTCAGGGCATGACAACGACAGCGACTCGCTTCGACGGCCGGCTCCTCACCCCCGGCGACGCCGGTTACGACAGCGCCCGCACCGTCTGGAACGCCATGGTCGACCGGCGGCCCCGGATGATCGTCCGCGCGGCGGGCGTCGCCGACGTGGTCGCCGCCGTGCGGCTGGCGCGGGAGCTGGACCTGGAGATCGGCGTGCGCTGCGGCGGCCACAACGCCGCCGGGTTCGCCGTCCCCGACGGCGGACTCATGATCGACCTGACGCCCATGGGCGGCGTGCGGATCGACCCGGCCCGCCGCCGGGCCCGGGTGCAGGGCGGCGCGCTGCTCGGCGCGCTGGACCGCGCGTCCCAGGCGTACGGCCTGGCCACCACCGCCGGCAACGTCTCGCACACCGGCGTCGGCGGGCTCACGCTCGGCGGCGGCATGGGCTGGCTGGCCCGCCAGTACGGCCTGGCCTGCGACAACGTCATCTCGTACACGATGGTCACCGCCGAAGGGGACGTGGTGACCGCGAGCCGTGCCGAGAACCCCGACCTGTTCTGGGGCCTGCGCGGCGGCGGCGGCAACTTCGGCGTCGTCACCGAGTTCGAGTTCCGGCTGCATCACACGGGCACGCGGACGCTGGTCGCCGAGTTCGACTTCCGCGCCGAGGACGCCGTCCCGGTCCTCGAGGGCTGGCGCGACCTGAACGCCGTCGCGCCCCGGCAGGCGACGTTCACCGCCGGCGTCGGCAGCGGCCCGGAAGGCCCGATCGCCACGGCCGGGTTCGTGTGGGTCGGCGACCCGGACGAGGGCCGCCGGCTGCTCCCCGCGATGCGGGCGCTCGGGCGTCCCGTCGCCTCACGCGTCACCACCCCGTCCTACCTCGAACTCCAGCGGCGCGACGACTCCACCGGCGGCCACGCCTACCGCCGCTACGCCAAGGCGCACTACCTGCGGCGATTCCCCACCGCGGCGATCGAGGCGTTCCTGCTGCGCGGCGGCGCCGACCTGAGCGCGGACCCGTACCTGCCGGGCGTCGGCCTGCAGGCGCACGGCGGCGCGATCGCCGACGTCCCCGAGGCGGACGCGGCGTTCAGCCACCGGGGCACGATGTTCGAGTTCGGGGCCGGGTCCCGCTGGACCGACCCGGCCGAGGACGACGCCAGGATGGGCGCCGCCCGCGCCGCCGGGGCGTCGCTCGAACCGTACGCGAGCGGGGTGTACGTCAACTCGCTGACGGCCGACGAGCTGGCCGAGGGGCAGAGCGGCGTGCGGCGGGCGTACCCGGCCGCGAAACTGGCCCGGCTGACCGAGCTCAAGACCGCGTACGACCCGGCCAACGTGTTCCACCTGAACCAGAACATCCGCCCGGCACGCTGATGGCCTCAGCGTCCCCGTACCTCCCGCACGGCCGCCGCGAGCAGCGCGACCCCTTCGGCGATGGCGGCCTCGCCCAGGATGGCGTAGCCGAAGATCAGGCCGCCCGGCCCGGCGCCGGTGATCCGGTACGGGCCGACGCCGTGGATGCCGAGCCCGCGCCGGGCGGCGGCGGCCACCACCTCCGCCTCGTCGAGGCCGGGCGGAAGCCAGGCGACCACGTGCTGCCCGGCGGCGATCCCGGCCGGTCGCAGCTCGGGCAGCTGAGTGCGCAGGGCGTCCAGCAGCGCGTCACGGCGGCGGCGGTAGACCGGGCGCATCCGGCGCAGGTGGCGGTCGAACTCCCCGCGCGCCAGGAAGTCGGCGAACGTCAGCTGGTCGATGACCGGCGACCCCCGGTCGGCGAGCACCTTCGCCGCGGCGACGTCGCCCACCAGCCGGGCGGGCACGACCAGCCAGCCGAGCCGCAACCCGGGCGCGAGCGTCTTGCTGGCCGTGCCGCAGTAGACGACATGATCGGGCGCCAGACCCTGCATGGCGCCGACCGGCGAGCGGTCGTAACGGTACTCGGCGTCGTAGTCGTCCTCGATCACGAGCGCGCCGCGCCGCTTCGCCCAGCGGATCACCTCCGCCCGCGCCGGGGCCGACAGCACTCCGCCGGTGGGCCACTGGTGCGACGGCGTGAGCACGACCGCGTCGGCGTCGGCCCGGTGGAGCGCGCCGACCTCGACGCCGTCCGGGCCCACCGGGACGCCGACCACCTCCAGACCGGCGGCGCGGGCCAGCACCAGGGCGTCGTCGTTCGACGAGGGGTCCTCCAGGGCGATCCGCCTGGCGCCGTGCTGGACGAGCACCTGGATCAGCAGCGCGATGCCCTGCCCGTAGCCGCCGCAGACGACCACGTGGCCCGGCGCGGCCGAGGTGCCGCGCACCCGGTTGAGGTAGTCGCACAGGGCCGTGTGCAGCTCCGGCACGCCACGACCGTCGAGGTAGGCGAACCGGTCGTTGGGCGTGGCGGTGAGCACGGCGCGGACCGAGCGCAGCCAGGCGGCCCGGGGGAACTGCGACACGTCGGTGCGCCCGTACCCGAAGTCGACCCGGAAGCCGGGGCCGTGCGCCGCCGGGGTCGCGGGGCCCGCGCCGGCGGCCACCGGCGGCATCGACGCGGCGACCTGCGTGTAGCCGCCCGACCGGCTGGCGAGGTAGCCCTCGGCGACGAGCTGCTGGTAGGCCTCCACGACCACGCCACGGGAGACGCCGAGCCCGGCCGCCAGGGTGCGGGAGGGCGGCAGCGAGGCGCCCGCCCGCAGCCGGCCGGCCCGGATGCCCGCGCGGATGGACGTCTCGATCTGCCGGTGCAGCGGCACCCCGGCGTCGCGGTCCAGCTCGATGAGCAGGTCCTCGGCCAGGCCGGAACCGGTCCTCGAACGCCCCATAGGATCGGACCCTACCGGCGGGCGCCCCGTCCGGCCAGGCTGTGCGACCTGGCGGGGCACGGCTCCCTTCGGCATCTCAGCACCCATCGCAGGAGGCGGCGGATGAACGGCACCGAGCCCGGGCAGGCGCCCCGGCACCGCACGACGACCGCGGGCCGCCGGGCGTGGCCATGCTGACGCAGGTCGCCGAGGGGGTGCTGATCCACCAGAGCATGTTCGTGCGGACCAACGCCGTCGTCGTGCGGGGCGCGGCCGGGGTGCTGCTCATCGACCCCGGCGTGACCGGCGCCGAGCTCGGCTGCCTCGCGGACGACCTGCACGGGCTGGGACAGCCCGTCGTGGCGGGGTTCTCCACCCATCCCGACTGGGATCACCTGCTCTGGCACCCCCGGCTCGGCCAGGCGCCTCGCCACGGCACGGCGCGCTGCGCGGCCGCCGTACGTGACCAGCTCGCGGACCCGGGCGCGAAGGCCCGCGTCGCCGACCACCTGATCGGGACGGAAGTCGCCGGGCAGGTGCCGCTCGACCTGCTCGGCGACATCACCGGCCTGCCCGCCGGGACCGCGTACATCCCCTGGGACGGTCCCCGGGTCCGGATCGTCGAGCACCGGGCGCACGCGCCGGGCCACGCGGCGCTGCTGATCGAGGAACGCGGGGTTCTCGTCGCCGGCGACATGCTCTCCGACGTCCTGGTCCCGATGCTCGACCTGGACGCCGCCGACCCGGTCGAGGACTACCTGGAGGCGCTGCGGCTGCTGGAGGAGGTGGCGGGCGACGCGGGCGTCGTCGTCCCCGGTCACGGCTCCGCCGGCGGAGCGGGCCAGGTCCGCGCCCGGATCACCCTGGACCGGGCGTACGTGCACGCCCTGCGGGACGGCCACGAGCCGAGCGACCCCCGGATCGGGCCGTCGGCCGAGCCCGGCTGGGAATGGGTGAGCGACGTGCACACCGGGCAGCTCCAGCGCCTGGCCCGCCCCCGCTAGCCGAGCACCGGGTAGTTCGCGCGGAACACGTGGTGCGGGTCACGGGCCCGCTTGATCTCCCGCAGCCGCGCGAGCGTCCCGGCGGAGAAGGACTGCGCCGCCGTGTCGCCGGGGGAGAGCATGGTGTACGGCTTGCGTCCGCTGACGCGGCTCTCCAGGTCGGCCACGACCTCGGCCTGCTTGGCGCGCGTCGCGTCGGCCGCGTGCGGCAGCCCGAGCCCCAGCAGCCCGAGCAGGTACGGCTCGGTCAGCGCGCCGCTCGCACCGGCACCGCCGCCCGGCTCGGCGAGCGCCCCGCCCAGATGCCTGATCTGCACGTTGATGAGCGGTTCGACCGGCTTGGCCAGCAGGCGCTCCACCGCGTCCGCGTCCAGGCCGGTGAGCAGCTCCGCCCGGGCGATGGACGGGGCCGGGTCGGTCGGCTCGGCGGTGATGCCGCCCAGCTCGGCAAGGGGGACGACGCCCCGGCTGTCGGAGAGCGCGCCCTCGATCTTGCCGAGGCGCGCCAGCAGGTCCTCGGCCCGGGCCGCCTCACCCAGGTAGGCCAGGTCCAGCGTCACCATCGGCGGCGCGCCGGGCGGCTGGAACCGGTTGATCCAGACGCTGAGCTCGCGCGGCGCCTCGGCGGTGATCTCCAGGAACGCGTCGTACACCTCCCCGGTCCGGTGCTGCGGCCAGATCACGCGCCCGCCGTACAGGACCGGCACGGGATACAGCTCCAGCTCGACGGCGGTCACCACCGCGAAGTCCCCGCCACCGCCGCGCAGCGCCCAGAACAGGTCGGGGTCGGACTCGGCGGTCACCCGGCCCGGCTCGCCGTCGGCGTCCACGACGTCGAGGGCGCGCACGCTGTCGGAGGCGAAGCCGTACGCGCGGCTGAACCAGCCGATCCCGCCGCCCAGGGTGTAGCCGGTCACGCTGACCCCGGGCGCGCTGCCGGACAGGCCGGCCAGCCCCAGCGGGCCGGCCGCCGCCAGCACCTGCCCCCACTTCGCGCCCGCGCCCACCCGGGCCACGCGCTCCTCCGCGCGCACCTCCACCTCGTTCAACCGGCCGGTACGCAGCAGGATCACGCCTTCCACGTCACCCGAGGCGCCGTGGCCGCTCGGCTGCGCGGTCACCGTCAGGCCCGCCCGGCGCGCGTAGCGGACGAGCGCCGCCACGTCGCCGGCGTCCGCGGCCTCCGCCACGGCGGCCACCGGCTGCCCGACGGTCAGGTTCCACGCGGTGGCCGCCTGGTCGAAGCCGTCGTCACCGGGCAAATGCACGCGCCCCTTGAGGGCTCCGCGCAGGTCGTTGCTCGTCATCAGCTGTCTTCCTGGTTCTCGTCAAGGTCAAGGCCGGCGAAATGGTTGTCGTGGGCTTCGTGGAGCCTGCCCTGGTCGCGCTCGGTCACGGTGGCGAGCCGCGCGAAGTACTCCTCCCGGGGCACGCCCGGTGAGAGGGCCATGAGGAGGGTGGCGGGCTCGGGGCGGTCCTTCCGGATCGCGTGCACGGCGCCCGCCGCGGCGTGCGCGGTGTCCCCGGCACGCAGGGTCCGCCAGGCCCGCCCGTCGAAGTAGCCGACCTCGCCCTCCTCGACGACGAAGGTCTCGCTGAAGGTCGTGTGGAAGTGCGGGGAAGGGCCCCGGCTGGAGGGCGACATGCGCCACCTGTAGAGGCTCATGGTCCCGCCGGTCTCCGCCGGGGTGGCGAGGACCTCGATGACCGATCCGCCGGGGCCCAGCCGGATCGTTCGCGCCGGTGTCGGCTTCGTCTCCGTCATGCCCCGAGTCTCGTGACTCCGCGGCCCGCTCGCGCTCACTTCGGCCCTGGCCTAATGGTGTGGCCCGACAATGGGGAGATGATCCGCTACCGACTGGGCGCCGGGGCCGCGGGCGTGCGGTGGGCGATGTCGCCGATCCACGAGGTGGTCAGCCTCGCCCGGCTCCTGACCGAGCCGCGGCGTCACCCGATGTTCCACCCGTGGCTGCGCCGTCGCCGCGACCGCCTGTCGGGGCTGGACCTGGGCGCGCTCACGATCTTCATGGCGGATGGCGCGTACCGGCCCGACTTCCTCGACCCGTCGCCGATGTCCAGCGAGCCGTCGTTCGAGGAGTGCGTGGCCGCCCTCCTCGCCACCCCGCTGGACCAGGTCCGCGCCGAGCTCGCCGACGCCGCGATCGGGCGGGAGGCCGGACTGGGCCACCGGCTGCTCGGCGACCCCGGCCGGGTCAGGGCGGAGGCCGCTTGCGCGGTGCGCCGCCTCTGGAAGGCGGCCGTGGAGCCGGAATGGCCGTCCATGCGGCAGGCGCTGCGGGCCGAGATGCTGGACCGGGCCCTCCAGGTCAACCGCGAGGGGCTGCGCGAGGTCCTTCCGCGCCTGCACCACTCGACGGCGCTGGAGGGCGACACCGTCACCGTCGCGTCGGCCGTCGACGTCGACGTCGACTGCCCGGACGGGCTCATCCTCGTCCCGTCGCTGTTCATCACGGACCGGGTGCAGTGCGCCACCTCCGCCCACTGGGCCCCGGCGATCTACTACCCGGCGTCCGGGCGTTACCTGTGGGCGGCGCCGGCCACGCCGCGATCCCTCGACCGGCTGCTGGGGACGACCCGGGCGGGCATCCTGGCCGCGCTCGTCACCCCGATGCAGACGGGCGTGGTGGCCGGGCTGGTGGGCGTGACCGCCCCGACGGCCAGCGAGCACCTGACGGTCCTGCGCGACGCCGGGCTGATCGACAGCAGCCGGGCCGGCCGCACGGCCACACACGAGCTCACCGACGCCGGCCGCGCCCTCCTGGCCGCCGCCTCGCCGCACCCCCGCCGCCCTCGGTGAGCACGCCGGGGGCGGGACCGGCCGCGGGCGGGGCTGAGGAGGACGAGCGTGCGCCGCCGGCGTCCGCGGCTGGAGCCTGCCGCGCGGCGATCTCGCCCGCGCCATGCTCGACGTCCTGGCCGACCCCGCCACCCACCGCCGGGCCCTGGGTGTCGGCCCCGGCTGACGGTCAGCGGCGGTGCTGGTGCTGCTCCGGCAGATGGCTGTCCGGGTGGACCCACAGCAGGACGTTGTCCGGCCGCGAGGCGCCGGGCTGCTCCCGCTGCCGCCGGAAGAACTCCAGCACCTCCCGGTCGGAGTGGCGCAGGCTGAAGTGGATCAGGACGAACAGCGTACGCGGGTTCGCCTCGACGATCGGGCGCAGCCGGCTCCACACCGTGTGCCCGACCCGGTCCGCGCGCTCCAGCTCGCCGTCCTCCAGGAAGGTGCACTCGGTGATGACGACCGGGTAGCCGAACAGCCAGGGGTTGCGCTCGAAGACGCGCACGTGCGTGTCACCCAGATAGGCGAAGAGCGGCCGGGTGGTCAGGGCGTCGACCTCGACGCCCTTCTCGCGTTCGCGCGCCATCAGGCGCCCGAACTCGGCGCCCCTGCCCCGCTCCGCCAGTGACCGCCGCAGCTCCTCGAACTCCGGCCGCAGCGCCTTGACCCGCTCCGAGAAGGCGTAACCGACGCAGGGCACCTTGTGCTCGCACTCCACCACGCGCACCCGGTGTCCCCGGCGCCCGAAGCCGAACTCGTCGCCCCCGGCCACGCCGTGCAGGCGGTGGCCCCCGGCCAGGGCGGGGTCGAACCCGGCCCCGTGGTTGAGCTCGGCGGAGGCGCGGATGTAGGACTCCGCGTACGGCACCGCCTCGGCGGGCAGGTAGACGTCCACGCCGGAGGGGTTGGCGGCCAGGTGGTCGAGGTCCTTGGCGTGGTCGTGGTGGGTGTGGGTGAGGAAGACCGTGTCCGGCCGCCGCCCCTCGCACAGGCCGGCGTCGAGGCAGCACCGCAGCTCGGGGATGTGGAAGAACGTCTTGTCGTTCGCCCGGGAGTAGCCGGTGAGGGTCAGCTCGGTGCCGGGGATCCGCCACGTCTTCCACTGCCGGAACGGGTGTCCCCGCTCCAGCCGGTCGGGGTGCTCTGCCTGGTTCATGTGGGTGTGGGCCGTTTCCGGGAGTTTCGGGCAGTCATGGGCGGGGCCGGGGAGAGGGGCGACGGTGCCGCCGCCTAGGCTTCAGGCTACCTGAAGGTTATGACCCCCTTCGCCTTGGAGGACACCCATGCCCAGTTCGTCCACGCCTGCCTTCTCCCGGCGCACCCTGGTCACCTCGCTCGTGGCGACCGCGGGCGCGAGCGGGGCACTGGCCCTCACGGGAGACGACGCGCCGGCCACCCCGTCGAGGCAGGCGGCCCCGGAGCGGCGTCACGAGACGCAGCAGCCCGGCATCGCCACGCCCCAGCAGCTCTACGCCTGCTTCGCCGCCTTCGACCTCGAGAGCGCCGGCCCCAAGGGCAAGCCCCTGCCCACCGAACGGATCGCCGTCAACTTCCAGCGCCTCATGGAGCACTGGAGCGCCGCCGCCGAACGGCTCATGCGGGGCCGCCCCGCCGGGCCGCTCCCGTCCAGCCGCCCCGGCATGCCTGCCGACACCGGCATCGCCGACGGCCTGCCGCCCTCCCGGCTGACCGTGACGTTCGGCCTCGGACCCGAGCTGTTCGGCCGCATCGGCCGTAAGAAGGAGCGGCCCCGGCACCTGCGCCGGCTGCCGGCCTTCTCCACCGACCAGCTCCAGCCCGCCTGGAGCGGCGGCGAGCTGTTCGTGCAGATCTGCGGCGACGACCCGCAGAGCATCAGCCACGCCTTCCGCGCCCTGCGCGGCCGCGCCCCCGGCCTCGCCCGGCTGCGCTGGAGCCAGCAGGGCTTCCTCGGCCGGTTCGGCGACGCCACCCCGCGCAACCTGTTCGGGCACAAGGACGGCACCGCCAACCCCAGGCCGGGCACCGCCGCCTTCGACGACGCCGTACGGGTCACCGCCCCGGACGAGCCGTCCTGGTTCACCGGCGGCACCTACCTGGTCTTCCGCAAGATCCGGATGGACCTGCCCACCTGGGACACCTCCACCGCCGACAAGCAGGACCGGTCCATCGGCCGCCGCCGCGACAGCGGCGCCCCGCTCAGCGGCGGCCACGAGTTCACCCCCGCGGACTTCGGCAAGAAGGGGCCCGACGGCAAACCCCTCATCCCGGCCGACTCCCACGTGGCCCTGGTCCACGGCATCCCCATGCTGCGGCGCTCGTACAACTACGACTACGCCTTCCAGGCGCCGCCCGCGCCGGACGCCGGCCACGAGCACCCCGGGGGCGACAAGCCCGGCCACAGCCACGACGACCCGCTGCACGACCACGCCGGGGCCGGGCACAACAGCTACGACACCGGCACCCTGTTCTGCGCCTACCTGCGGGACCCTGGCGACTTCGTCCGCGCCCAGCGCAAGATGGCCGACGCCGGCGACCGGCTCAACGCCTTCATCCAGCACACCGGCAGCGCCGTCTTCGCCATCCCCCCGGCGGTCCGGCCCGGCCGTTCCCTCGCGGACGCGCTGTTCCCCGCCCGCTGACCCCGGACCGCGCCCCGGGGGCAGGGCGGACGCGGTGCGGGAGCCGTCCCGGGGTCAGCCCCGCTCGCCCAGGTCCAGGCGGTCGAGCGGCCCGGCGGCGGTGAAGGCGGCCACCAGCTCGTCGCGCCCCTCGGTGAAGTGCGCCCAGCTGTCCGCTCGACGAGTTCGAGTGAGGCGTTGTCGCCGCTGACGTAGACGGTGGGCAGGCCCTCCCCGGTCAGGACGAACCCGACGACCTGCCAGGTGAACGGCTCGACGTCCTCGCGGGCGCCGGGCCCGTGGACGGCGGGCACGCCGGTGACCGTGACCGTGCCGCCACCGGGGCGCTCCAGCTCGACCGACTCCCAGTCGGCCAGCCCCCTGGCCCCGCCGCCCAGGCGCTGGCCGCCTCCGGGCGTGGTGAGGGTCCGCGGGACGCCGGCGAGCAGCGCCCGGCCGGAGACGTCCAGGTGGTCGGGGTGCTCGTCGTGGGAGAGCAGGACCACGTCGATCCGGCCCAGGTCGGCCGGGGCGGCGGCGGAGGGGGCCGTCTTGGTCAGCCGGCCGCGCGGCACGAGGTAGTCGCGGGGGGCGTCGAAGGTCGGGTCGGTCAGGAAGCGCAGGCCGCCGTACTCGAACAGGGCGGTCGGGCCGCCGAGGACGCCGCGCCGGGAGCGGCGGACCACCTCGCCCTCGACTTCGCCAACAGCGCCGTCGCGCTGCCCGGAGGGCGGTTCGTCGACCTTCTCGGCACCCCGGAGGCGGCGAACCGGTGGCTGGCCGAGCGCGGCCTGGCTCCGGCCGACGCCAGCGTGCGGGAGATGTGCGCGACGCAGCTGCGCTCGCTGCGCGAGCACGTCAGGTCGCTGTTCGCCGCCCGCGTGGCCGGGGTGCCCGCTCTGCCCGCGGCGCTGTCGGCCGTCAACGACGCGCTGAGCAGGGCGCCCACGGCGGCGCTGCTGTACTGGGACGACCGGCGCGGCCCGTACCGCGCGGCGCCGTGCCCGGTCAACGAGATCCTCGACCGCGCGCTCGCGGCTCTCGCGGCCGACGCGGCCGACCTCCTCACCGGCCCGGACGCCGGCCGCCTCAACTCGTGCGGGGCCGCGCCCTGCAACGCTTCCTGCTGAGCCGCGGCCGCCGCCACTGGTGCTCCGTCCGCTGCGGCGACCGCGCCCGCGCCGCCCGCGCCTACGCCCGCCGCGCCCGCTCGCAGGCCGGCTGACCCCGCAGCCGGGGGTTCCCGCGTCCTCCGTTTCCCCCGGTGGGGGATATATCCACCTGTGTGACAGGCGGGGCCACATATATGCGTTGACTGGGGCGGAGCTGGTGGCGTTCCATTCAGGATGGCTGCCATTGCCGGGGGGTCTCGGGCGGCCGCAAGCGGCGCGGACGGAGGCGGAGCATGCGCTATCGGCTCGACCCGGCGGCGGAGGCGCAGGCCGTACGCGGCAACCTGATCGGCGCCCTCTACACCGGCGGCATCGCCTGGCTGGTCTCCTCCTACATGAGCGGCCGGATCCCCGCCGTGACCGTCGTCGTGCGGATCCCGCGCGACTTCGAGCTCTTCCCCTGGCTGGCCGGCGGCACCGGCGTGATCTCCGCGCTGTTCACGATCGCGCTGGCCGCGAGCGTGGTCCGCTGGCAGATCGCGCTGTCGCAGCGGCGGCAGGCGCGCGATCCGGTCAAGGCGCTGCTGCTGCCGCCCACGGCCCAGCACGGCGCCGCCCTGCGCCAGTCACGGCCCGGCCGCACCACGGTGGGCAACGTCGCGCTGCTGGCCGTGCCGTGGGTGGTGTTCCCGCTGGTGATCGTCGCGCTGGGCACCCAGCTCGTCCCCGAGCGGATGGGTTCGCGCGCGGAGGAGGCGATCTGGGTCGCCGGCCTGGCCGGCGGGGTCGGGCTGGCCGTGCTCGTCGTCGTCGCCGTCGACGTCACGCGCCGGCAGCTGCTGGCCTGGCAGGTGCGCAGGCTCTCCCAGGACCCGGCCTTCGCCGCGCTGATGCCGCCCGCCACCGCCACCCCGGCCCAGTACCGGGCCCCGGTCATCCCCGAACTGAGGATCACCTACTACGATCCGCCCCCGAGCATCACCTTCGGCCTGCCCAAGGTCACCGCCGAGCGCAACGTCTTCGGCCGGCCCCCGCTGGACATCGCCTACTTCCGGCTGTTCGAGAACGAGTTACGGGTGCGCGACTTCGTCAAAGGGGCCTTCCGCCGCTGCGGGCACGTGCACCTGCTGCGCAGCGCCGCCTCCGTGAGCTACTCCGAGCTGGCCCGGGCGCGGCGCACCGGGACGCTCAAGAACCTGTTCATCACCTCCGACCGGCGCATGCTGCGGGCGCTCGGCGCGCGGTCCACCGAGCCGCTGCCCAGCGGGTTCCGCACCATCAGGGGCACCGGCGGCAAGGGCGTGCGCGTCTGGGACCGCAAGGGCAGCTACCCCTTGTCCGCCTATCTGTGCCACGGGAGCTACTGGAAACGCGCCGTCGACACCCTGCTGGAGCTCGCCGACCTCGTCGTCATCGACCTGTCGGGCTTCCAGAAGGAGAACGTCGGCACCGGCTACGAACTCCAGCGCGTCATCGACCGCTACCCCGTCCACCGCGTCGTCGTCCTCGCCGACACCGGCAGCGACACCCGCTATCTGGCGACCCACATCAGGCACGCCTGGGCGCGGATGGCCCCCGGCTCGCCCAACTCCGGGGACGGCGCCAGGACCCTGCTGGTCAGCCGGATCGCCATCGGCGGCCCGGCGGCCACCCACCACCTGCTGGCCTACGCGCTCCAACGACTGAGGTGATCGAGGATGTCCGCCCCCGGCAACGACCTGGCTCCCGTGATCGAGCTCTACAAGGTCGCGGTGGAGATGGCCGACCGGGTCTCGGCCCGGCGCACCCTGGCCAACGCCTTCTTCCTGTCCGTCCAGAGCACGCTGCTGTCGGTCGCCGCGCTGTCGCTGTTCACCGGCGTCAGGCCGTGGCCGGTCCCGGTGGTGTTCGCGCTGGTCGGAGTGGTGCTGTCGGGCACCTGGTGGGTGCAGTTGCGCAGCTACCGCGATCTCAACCGGGCCAAGTTCGCCGTCATCAACGAGATCGAGCTGCAACTGCCCGTGCAGCCGTTCGGCAGCGAGTGGCAGGCGCTCCTGGCCAGCCGGACCGGGCCGCTGCGGGGCCGCTACGCCGACCTCGGCAGCACCGAGCGGATCGTGCCCGGCGTGTTCGTGCTGCTGCATCTGCTGCTGATGGCGGGCAGACTCCTGGCATGACCTACCTGGACGCGGACGCGCGCCTCATCCGGAGCCTGCTGCCCGCCGGAGCCGCCCCGCCGGACGACGCCACCGGGCTGTTCGTCCTGTACGCGGTGCTGCTGCGGGCCAAGGGCGAGGCGGTGAGCGCCGAGGACGTCCACGACGCCTGGTCGGCGTGGATGAGCACGCGCGATCCCGGCCACCCGGCGCTCGTCCCGTACGCCGACCTGCCGCCCGCCACGCGCGCGGCCGACGAGCCGTACGCCGAGGCCATCCGCGCGGCGGCCGCCCGGCGCCGCCGCTGACCCGGGCGGGCGGCGGGCCGGGGGCCGTCAGCCGGTGCTGGTCCAGACGGGCAGGGTCAGCACGGTGTGCATGCGGCGCAGCTCGTCGCGGTGCAGGGCGCTCAGGCGGGTCAGCACCTGCTCGCCCTCCGGCGTCACCAGGACGCGCACGGCGCGGCCGTCGTCGGGGTGGGCCTCCCGCCTGACCAGGCCCTGCGACTGGGCGCGGTTGACCAGCTCGACGACGCTGTGGTGGCGGAGCTGGAGCCGGTCGGCGAGCTCGCGCACGGTCGCCCACTCCCGCCCGGGGAAGCCCTTCAGCGCCAGCAGCAGCTGGTATTGCTGCGGGGTGAGGCCGTCGGCGCGCACCGTCTCCTCGCTGAAGCGCAGGTAGCTGCGGATCCCGAAGCGGAAGCGGGCCAGCGCCTCGAAGTCCTGCTTGGTCAGGGGCGGGCTCTCATGGTCGGACACCGGACAAGTCTATCGCGTCACGAGGTGACGTGCGGCGCAGCGACAGCACATCAGTCCAGGTCAACGTGGTGGAAGACCGCCCATGTTCACCCGATTTCTATCGTGTTACGATGCAAATGCGTCCTGGGGAGGTATCGTGCTCAGTGATCGAGATCGCGAAGTGCTGCGGGAGATCCAGTGCCGGCTGCTGGCCGACGATCCGGCTTTCGCGCGGGACTTCTCGACCGACGCCCGGCTTCTCGGGGACGACGCCCCGTCCGGCGACCCGGCCACGTCCGCCTTCACGCTGCCGCTCCTGCTCAGCCTGGGGCTCGGCGTGCTCTCCCTGGCAGGCGGGTCGGGCGTCGGCGGGCTGGTGTTCTCCGGCATGGCCGCCGGCTTCTGGTGGCTGCGCGAGCGCCACGACGCGGGCACGTACGGGCCCTGAGCGCGCGTACGGGACACCGGAAGGATCCGGCCATCGATGCCCCGCCGGCCGCACGGGGCGGATATCGGAGGAACAAATGATCGCCATCGTCGCCGTGCTGGGCACGGTCCTGGCGCCGGCCGCCCTGGGGCTCGGCCTCGGCGTGCGGGTCGTCAAGCATAAACGGGCCACGCCGCCCGAACAGGCCCCGGAGGCCGCGCCGGGTGAGCCGGAGGAGCCGCCCGCCCTCCCGGCGCGGCCTGAGCTGACCCCGGACAGCGTGCCGGGCCAGCGGCTCCCCACCGAGCGGAGCGTCGCCCGATGAGCCGGCCCGCGGAGCTGAGACGGCACGCCAGGACCTCGGCCGCGCGCCCCAGGGACGGCGAGACCCCGCACACCCTCACCGGCGAGCACGCCCAGCTCCTGGCCCAGGTCACCGCCCGCGCCCGGGCCCTGCTCGCGGCGGCGGCCCGGGGCGGCTCCCCGGAACGGGAGGCCCGCGCCCTGACCGCCTACCTACGCGCCGAGGTGATCCGGCAGATCAGGGACGAGGAGTGGCTGCTGTTCCCCGCCTACGGCGCCGCGCCCGCGCTGTCACGGCTGACCCGCGACCACGCCCGGCTGCGCGCCGCCGTCGACGCGATCACCCGGGCGGCCTCGGACTCCTGCCCGCCGGCGCGGCTCGCGACCCTCACCCGCGACCTGCTCACCCAGCTCGGACGCCACTTCGCCACCGAGGAACGCGTCCTGGCCGCGCTCGGCCGACCGGCCGCCGCGACCGCCGCGCTCGGCGCGCAGCCGCACCGCTGGTTCCCGCTCACCGAGGGGCCGGTGATCGACCTGGACACGCTGCCCCAGGCCGCGGCCGCCGACGCCGTACGCGACCGGCTGCGCAGGCTCGGCCGCGACGAGGCGGTCGAGCTGCGCTCCGGCCACGACCTCAACCTGCTGTGCTGGCAGCTGGCCGACGGCGACTACGGCTTCACGTACCTGAGAGAGGGGCCCGGCGAGTGGCGCGTCCGGGTGCGGCGGCGCTGAGGCGGGGCGAGCTCAGCCGCACGGCCACGGCCCGCCGCGGGGTTCTAGGGTGGAGGCGTGCTGAAGGCGTGGGCCGGGGTGGCGGGGGAGTCGCGGGCGGCGCTCGCTGTGGGGGCGGAGCTGGTGGCCCGCTGGAGCGAGCCGCACCGGCGCTACCACGACCTGGCCCACCTGCGCGCGGTGCTGTCCGCCGTCGGCCTGCTGGAGGGCTCCGCCGCCGACCCCGTGGCGGTGCGGCTGGCCGCCTGGTTCCACGACGCCGTCTACGACGGGCGGCCCGGCTGGGACGAGGAGCGCAGCGCCCAGCTCGCCCAGGCCAGGCTGCCGCGCTGCGGCGTGCCGCCGTCGCGGGTGGCCGAGGTCGCCAGGCTGGTCCGGCTGACCGCCGCGCACGACACCGTCACCACCGGCGACCGCGACGGCGCGGTGCTGTGCGACGCCGACCTGGCCGTCCTCGGCGGCGACGGCTACGCCGCCTACGCGCGGGCGATCCGCCAGGAGTACGCGCACGTGCCCGACGACCTCTTCAGGCGGGGCCGGGCCCAGGTGCTGCGCCGGCTGCTGGCCGTACCGGAGCTCTATCGCACGCCCGCCGCGCGGGAGCTGTGGGAGGAGCGGGCGCGGGCCGCGATGGCGCGCGAGCTCGCCGAGCTCAGCGGGGCTTGCGGCGGCGCAGCCCCGAGGCGATGAGGCGGTGCAGCAGCTCGCGCGAGCTGACCGGATGCGCGCCGAGCGACACCGCGTGCGCGTGCGCCGTCTCCGGCACGTCGTAGTGGTCGCGGTCGAACGCGCGCCCGGGCACGCCGAGCCGCACCGCGAAGGCGTGCAGCTCGTCCAGCGAGCTGTCGCTGACCAGGTGGGACCAGAGCAGGCCGCGCGGCCCGGGGAAGTTGGGCGGGTCGATGAGCACCGTCACGACGTCAAGGGTAGAACCCGCCCGCGCACGGTGAGCTCCCCGAGATCGGCCACCACCGCGCCCACGTCCCGCGCGAGGCCGGAGTCGTCGCGGTCCACCGCCACCACCAGCCCGAACCCGCCCCTGCGGGCCGCCTCGATCCCCGGCAGCGCCGTCTCCACCACCGCCGCCCGGACGGCCGGCAGCGCCAGCCGGCGCACCGCCTCCAGGAACAGCGCCGGATCGGGCTTGCCCGGCAGGTTCATCAGCGCCGCGTCACTCCCGTCGACCAGCACGTCGAACAGGTGCGTCACGCCCGCCGCCCCGACCAGCCTGCGCCCGTGCAGGCTGGCCGACACCCCGGCGGTACGGGCCCCGCGCCGGCGCAGCTCGTGCAGCAGCGCCACGGCGGCGGGGAACGCGGCGACGCCGTACTTGTCCACCTCGGCGAGGAACAGCTGGTCCTTGGCCAGGCCGAGCCCGTGCACGGTCGGCGCGCCCGGCGGGTCGTCGGCCGCGCCCTCGGGCAGCGTGATGCCGCGCGAGGCCAGGAACGTGCGCACCCCGTCGAGGCGCGGACGCCCGTCGACGTGGCGCAGGTAGTCGCCGCGGATGTCGAACGGCTCGCAGCGGCCGCGCAGGAACGCGTCGAAGACGTGCTTCCAGGCGGCCGCGTGCCCCCGGGCGGTGTCGGTGACCACGCCGTCGGTGTCGAACACGACGGCGCCGATCGCCGTCAGGTCGATGACAGGATCGCTCACACCGCGAACGTAACCCCTCTACCAGGCGACGGGTAGCTTCTCCACGCCGTAGACGATGGCCAGCTTGCGCCACGGGATCTCCCCGGCCACGTGCAGCCCGGGGAAGCGGCGCAGCAGCGCCGGGAAGGCGATGCGCATCTCCATCTGGGCCAGCGGCGCGCCGATGCAGCGGTGGATGCCGTGCCCGAACGCCAGGTGCGAGCCCGCGGTCGGGCGGCCCGGCTTCACCTCGTCCATGTCGTCGCCGAGGTTCGGGTCGCGGTTGGCCGCGGCGAGCGAGCACAGCACCATCTCGCCCTTCTTGATCTGGTGCCCGTGCAGCTCCAGGTCGTCGCGGGCGAAGCGCGGGAAGGCCACCTGCACGACCGTCATGTAGCGCAGCAGCTCCTCGACGACGTCGTTGACGTAGCCGTCGACCTCGCGCACCTTGGCGGCCTGCTCGGGGTTCTCCAGCAGCCACAGCGTGCCGAGCGCGAGCATGCTGGTGCTCGTGTCGTGCCCGCCGGTCAGCAGGCCGTCGGCCATGCTGGCGAGCGTCCGGTCGTCGAGCTCGTCGCCGTGCTCGCGCAGCAGCTGGCCGAGCAGGCCCTCGCCGGGGTTCTGCCGCTCACGGGCGACCAGGTCGACCAGGTACGTCATCGCGTCGTTGATCGCCTGCAGCGACGCCTCGGGCCCGGCGGTGAAGTCGAACCGGTCGGTGCTGAGCTTGACGAAGTCGGCGCGCTCCTCGTACGGGACGCCGAGCAGCTCGCACACGACGAGCGACGGGATGGGGAGCGCGAACTCCTCCATCAGGTCCACCGGTGAGCCCTTGGCCGCCATCCGGTCCAGGTGCTCCTCGACCATCGCCTCGATCCGCGGCTCCAGCCTGCGCAGCCGCCGCATGGTGAACTCGGGCGTCAGGTACTTGCGCAGCCGCGTGTGCTCGGGCGGGTCGCGGAAGCCGAGGCCGCCCGGGTCCTCCTGGTTGGAGCCCAGGCCGATGACGCCGGCGAAGTCGTTGCTGAAGCGCTCGTGGTCGCCGAGGACGCCACGCACGTCGTCCCACCGCGTCACCAGGTAGACCGTCTGGCCGCCCGGGATCTCCATCGGGAAGACCGGGTGCTCGGTCCGGATGCGGGCGAGTTCGGCCGCCGGATCGAACCCGTCGCGCATGAACTGGACGAGCGGGAACTCTGAGTCTGACATCGAAATCCGTCCTGCTGGGATACATCACACCATGTTGGGATAAATCCCTCGATAGATGGTCCCATCCGTGACGGGTGGCTGGTGCCCTCCGAAAGGACGAGATTTCATCTCACCTGATGATGAGATTCCGTCCCGCCGACCGCAAGTGTCCTGGTCACCTCGTCCGGCGGTCCCGCCTCCCGCGACGGCACGGAAGGTAGCTGTCCGGTACGAACCCCGCTTCTTGTGCTGCTCCTGGGGCGTACGGGGAAAGACGGGCAAACCGGGGCGGCAGGCGGCGTTTGGCGTACAAGATGGCGACATTCTGCGATGATCTCGTCGTTTGGAGCCCGAGACTGAGCCTCACGGATAGTGACTGATGCCCACATTCGAGGAAATAGCGGCCTTCATCACAGAGAAGCCGCTCGCGACCGCCGTCATCGCCGTTCTCACGCTGGCCGGGCTGGGGCTGGCCTTCCTGGTCCTGCGCGTCGTCTGGCGCGCCACCGCCTGGCTCGTCGCCCGCTACGTCGCCCCCCGCCCCATCGAGGACCTGCTGACCATCGTCGCCGCGTCCATCGCCACCGGCGTCTCGGCCCAGGGCATGTGGCGCTTCTCCGGCGACGTCCTCGGCCTCGACGGGCCGCTGCGGCTGCTGCTGTTCGCCTTCATCGAAGTCGCCATCATCACCTCCGCCGTACGCGCCCGGCGCAACATGCGCGAGAACTACTCCGCCGGCATCGACGGCATCGCCGTGTGGGCGCTGACCTGCCTGACCGCCGTGCTGTCCAGCATGGACGCGCGCAGCCTCCCCGAAGCGATCTTCCGGCTCGCCGCCCCGCTCGTCGCCGCCTGGCTGTGGGAGCGCGGCATGGCCATCGAACGCCACCGCATCCGCGGCACCGGGCGCATCAACTGGCGGCTCACCCCCGAACGGCTCCTCGTCCGCCTCGGCCTGGCCGAGGTCAGCGACCGCACCGCCAGCGAGGTCGACGCGCACCGCAGGCTCACGCGCGTCGCCCTGGCCGCCAAGCGCGCCAAGGCGCTGCGCGAGTCAGGCGGCTCCGAACGCAAGATGCGCGCCGCCCTCGCCAAGCTCGACAAGGCCATGGACCAGGCCGTCGAGCACACCGGCCTCGCCGTCGACCAGGCCCGCCAGGAAGCCCTGCTCGCCCAGATCGCCGCCCTCTACAACACCTCCGCGCTCATCGACGCCGCCCCCCGCGTGCCCTGGGAGCCCGACCCCGACCACCAGCCCGTGCCCGCCCGCCCCGCACTCCCCCCGGCCCTGGCCGAACTCGTCGACGAGGAGGACGAGGACGTCGACGTGCTCGACGCCACCCCCCAGGTCGTCGACACCGCCCAGCGGGCCGCGCTCATGCGGGCCGCCCGCGCCTACTGGGACCGGCAGATCGCCAAGGGCATCGTCCCGCGCACCGTCGACATCGCCCAGGAGATCGGCATCTCGCTCGCCACCGCGCGCGAGTATCGTGCCCTGTGGAAGCTGGAGCCGCGGGCCCACGCCCTCATCGAGGCGCTGTTCCACCAGCACGGCATCGTCGACACCGGCGCCTTCCCCGCCATCGCCGACGACGGGCGGGTGCTGACCAAGTCCTGAACGGAACGGGGGCGCCAGGGTGCGCGAGCGGACGCTCGAACGGGTCAGGAAACTGCTGGCCAAGGCCGAGCGCACGGACAACGAGCACGAGCGGGCCACGTTCATGGCGGCGGCCACGGCGCTCATGGCCAAGTACGGCATCGACGCCCTCGACCCCGAACAGCCCCGCCGGCGGCCCGGCGACCGCATCGTCACCCTGCCCGGGCCGTGGGCCAGGGAGAAGGCCCGGCTCGTCAGCCTCGTCGCGCAGGCGCTGCGCTGCCGGCCGCTGCTCATCGGGCGCGGCGACGGCGGGCACCGGGTGCACGTCTTCGGCTTCGCCGCCGACCTGGAACGTGCCGAACTGCTCGCCACGTCGCTGCTGCTCCAGATGGCCTCCGGGCTGGCCCGCGTCCGGCTGCCCGACGGGGTCGACGCCGTCCGCGCCTACCGCCGCTCCTGGCTGCTCGGTTTCACCGACGAGGTCTACCGGCTGCTGAGCGAGGCCGAACGGCGCGCCGAGGACGAGTCGCCCGTCGCCGGCACCGCCCTGGTCCTCGCCGACCGCCGCGCCGAGGTCGACCGCGCCGTCTCCGCCGTCTACCCGCGCGTCCGCCTCAGCGTCCCCCGCACCAGCGGCACCGGCTACCGCGACGGCGTCGCCGCCGGCCGCCGCGCCGACCTCAGCCGCACCGGCGTCCCCACCCCACCGACCCGCCAACTCCCCTGACCCCCGCCAGGCCCGGCCACTGACCACCCCTCCCGGAGGCCGCGACTTCCGGGGGGTGGCCGTCTCCTGGTGGGACGCGCGTCTGGGGGAGGGGACGCCCTCTGGGGGAGGCGGCCCTTCCCAGGCGTACGGCCCCTTCCGAAGGCCCGCCCCCGTCCAGGAGGCCCGCCCCCTCGCGGAGGCCGTGACCTCCGCGAGGTGGCCGTCTCCTGGTGGGACGCGCGTCCGGGGCCGGGGGCGGGTGGGTCAGTTCAGGGCGGCGGAGACGAGGGAGCGGGCCTCCTCCTGGACCTGGGCGAGGTGGTCGGGCCCCTTGAAGGACTCGGCGTAGATCTTGTACACGTCCTCGGTCCCCGACGGCCGGGCCGCGAACCAGGCGCTGGCCGTGGACACCTTCACCCCGCCGAGGCTCGCCCCGTTGCCCGGCGCGGCCGTCTGCACGTCGGTGATGGACTCGCCGGCCAGGGTGGAGGCCGTCACCTGGTCGGCGGACAGCTTGCCGAGCACCGCCTTCTCCTCCCGGGTGGCGGGCGCGTCCACCCGCGCGTAGGCGGGCTCGCCGTAGGCGGCGGTGAGGTCGCGGTAGTGCTCGCTCGGCGACCTGCCGGTGACCGCGCGGATCTCCGAGGCGAGCAGCGCCAGGATGATCCCGTCCTTGTCCGTGGTCCACGGCGACCCGTCGCGGCGCAGGAACGACGCCCCGGCGCTCTCCTCGCCGCCGAACCCGAGCGACCCGTCGAGCAGCCCCGGCACGAACCACTTGAACCCCACCGGCACCTCGTACAGCCGCCTGCCGAGCGACGCGGCGACGCGGTCGATGATGCCGCTGCTCACCATCGTCTTGCCGACGCCGGCGTCGCCGGGCCAGCCGTCGCGGTGCCCGTACAGGTAGGAGATGGCGACGGCGAGGTAGTGGTTGGGGTTCATCAGCCCGTCGGGCGTGACGATCCCGTGCCGGTCGGAGTCGGCGTCGTTGCCGGTGGAGATGTCGTACGCGTCGCGCCCGGCGATGAGGGACGCCATCGCGTACGGCGAGGAGCAGTCCATGCGGATCTTGCCGTCCCAGTCGAGCGTCATGAAGCGCCAGGTGGGGTCGACGAGCGGGTTGACCACGGTGAGGTCGAGCCGGTGCCGTTCGGCGATCTCCCCCCAGTAGGCCACGGCGGCGCCGCCGAGCGGGTCGGCGCCGATGCGCACGCCGGAGGCGCGGATGGCGTCGAGGTCGATGACGGAGGGCAGGTCGTCGACGTAGGAGCCGAGGAAGTCGTGCCGTCCGGCCTCGGCGAGCGCCTTGGTGTAGCTGACCCGGGGGACGTTCTTGAGCCCGGCGGCCAGCAGGCGGTTGGCCCGGTCCTGGATCCAGGAGGTGGCGTCGGAGTCGGCCGGGCCGCCGTGCGGCGGGTTGTACTTGAAGCCGCCGTCGGAGGGCGGGTTGTGCGACGGCGTGATCACGACGCCGTCGGCGAGGCCGGTGGTGCGGCCGCGGTTGTGGGTGAGGATGGCGTGCGACACGGCGGGCGTGGGCGTGTAGCCGTCGCGCGAGTCGATCAGCACCCGCACCCCGTTGGCGGCGAGCACCTCCAGCGCCGACACGCGGGCGGGCTCCGACAGCGCGTGCGTGTCGATGCCCAGGTAGAGCGGCCCGTCGGTGCCCTGCGCCTGCCGGTATTCGCAGATGGCCTGGGTGGTGGCCAGGATGTGGTCCTCGTTGAAGGCCGTCTTCAGCGACGACCCGCGATGCCCCGAGGTGCCGAACGCCACCCGCTGCGCGACCTCGCCGGGATCCGGCTTCAGCGTGTAATAGGCGGTCACCAGCCTGGCGACGTCGACCAGGTCGGCGGGCTGAGCGGGCTTCCCCGCGCGTTCGTGGGTCATGGAGCCACTTTACAAATCGCCGCCCGCACGGCTCCGCCAACACCCTGGGTGATCGGGTTAGACTCGCGCCTGCGGCCACCAGAATGGAGTTCTGTAGCGATGCGATTCGGACTTCTGATCAACGAGCCCCAGGGGGACGACCCGTTCGCCGAGCTGAGCGAGCGGATCGCCCAGGCGGAGAGCGACGGGTTCGACTCGGCCTGGATGTCGAACATCTTCGGCCTCGACGCGCTCACCGCGCTGGCCGTCGCCGGCAGCCGGGCGGGCGGCGGGATCGAGCTGGGCACCGGCGTGGTGCCGACCTATCCGCGCCACCCGGTGGTGCTCGCGCAGCAGGCCATGACCGTCAACGCGGCGCTCGGCGGGCGGCTGGCGCTCGGCATCGGGCTGTCGCACAAGGTGGTCATCGAGGACGTGTTCGGCTACAGCTACGACCGCCCGGCCCGGCACATGAAGGAGTACCTGGAGATCCTGCTGCCCGCCACCCGCGGCGAGCAGGTCTCCTACGGCGGCGAGACGCTCCGCGCGAACGTGCGCCTGGGCACGCCCGGCGCCGGCCTGCCGGTGCTCGTGGCGGCGCTCGGCCCGCGCATGCTCAGGCTCGCCGGCACCGTCGCCGACGGCACCGTGCTCTGGATGACCGGCCCGAAGACCGTCGCCGGCCACATCGCCCCCACGATCAACGCCGCCGCGGAGGAGGCCGGCCGCGAGCGGCCGCGCATCGTCTGCACGCTGCCGGTCTGCGTCACCGACGACGCCCCCGCCGCGCGGGCGCGCGCCGACGAGATCTTCGCGATGTACGGCAAGCTGCCCTCCTACCGGGCCATGCTGGACCGCGAGGGCGCCGAGGGACCCGGCGACGTGGCGGTCATCGGTGACGAGGACTCCGTCCGGGAGCAGATCGAGGGCCTCGCCGCGGCCGGGGTGACCGATTTCGTGGCCTCCGTCTACGGCGACCGCGAGCGCGCCCGGCAGGTGCTCCTCGGCGCGTCCCGTGGGTGAGCGGCGGGCACCTGCCTAGACTCCGCAAAGGTGAAGCGCTTGCTGCATGGCATCGACGTGTCCAACTGGCAGGGCTCCGTCGACTGGGCTGACCACGCCCGGTCCGGAGTGGCGTTCGCCTTCGCCAAGGCCACCGAGGGAGGAGACTGGACGGACCGGTGGTTCGCCCGCAACTGGGACGGCATGCGGGAGAACTGGATCGTCTGCGGCGCCTACCACTTCGGCCGGCCCAAGGGCGACCCGGAGCAGCACGCGCGCCACTTCCTGGGCACGATCCGGCAGGCGGGCGGGCTGCGCCGCGGCGACCTGCTCGCGCTCGACCTGGAGACGGGCGACGGGCTCAAGCCGGACGAGGTCGCCCGCTACGCCCGCCGCTGGTGCCGGGCGGTCGAGCGGCAGGCGGGGGTGCGCCCGTTCATCTACACCTTCCAGTCGTTCGCCGGCGCGGGCAACTGCGCCGGCCTGGCCGAATACCCGCTGTGGATCGCCAGCCCGCACCATCCGCGCGGCAGGCCGGCCGTGCCGAGACCGTGGCGCGAGTGGACCATCCACCAGCACGCCAACAGCCCGATCGACCGCAACGTGTTCGAGGGCACCCGCCGGGAGCTGACCAGGCTGGGGTACGACCCGCGATAGCATCGGATCCCACCGATCCGCGTGCTATCCCAGGGAGTCACCGTGTCAGCCGAGCTACGCATCACCCTCGCCGGAGCCGAGCGTGTGGTCGCGGCCGGCACGACGGCCGGCGAGGCCCTGGAGGCCGACGGGCGCGCCGTCGTCGCGGCGCGCGTCAACGGCGAGGCGCGCGACCTGGCCCACCCGCTGGCCGACGGCGACGTGGTCGAGCCCGTCGAGGCGTCCAGCGAGGAAGGCCGGGCGATCATCCGGCACTCCACCGCCCACGTGATGGCCCAGGCGGTGCAGGAGCTGTTCCCCGAGGCCAAGCTGGGCATCGGCCCGCCGGTCGACAACGGCTTCTACTACGACTTCGACGTCGACCAGGCGTTCCAGCCCGACGACCTCAAGCGCGTCGAGAAGCGCATGCGCGAGATCGTCAAGCAGGGCCAGGTGTTCTCCCGCCGCCCCGTCACCGACGACGAGGCGCGCGAGGAGCTCGCCGACGAGCCCTACAAGCTGGAGCTCATCGGCCTCAAGGGCGGCGCGGCCGACGAGGAGGCCGTCGAGGTCGGCGCCGGTCAGCTGACCATCTACGACAACCTCGACGCCAAGACCGGCGAGCTCCACTGGAAGGACCTGTGCCGCGGCCCGCACGTGCCGTCGACCCGGTCCATCCCGGCTTTCAAGCTCATGCGCTCCGGCGGCGCCTACTGGCGCGGCAGCGAGAAGAACCCGCAGCTCCAGCGCATCTACGGCACCGCCTGGGAGTCCCGCGACAAGCAGGACGAATACCTCAAGCTGCTGGAGGAGGCCGAGAAGCGCGACCACCGCAAGCTCGGCGCCGAGCTCGACCTGTTCAGCTTCCCGCCGGAGCTGGGCAGCGGGCTGCCGATCTTCCATCCCAAGGGCGGGATCATCCGCAAGGAGATGGAAGACTACATGCGGGCGCGGCAGGCCGAGGCGGGCTACGAGTTCGTCAACACGCCGCACATCACCAAGTCGTCGCTGTTCGAGACCTCCGGCCACCTGCCGTGGTATGCCGACGACATGTTCCCGGCCTTCGAGCTGGAGGGCGTCGAATACCGGGTCAAGCCGATGAACTGCCCGATGCACAACCTGATCTTCCGGGCGCGTGGGCGCTCCTACCGCGACCTGCCGCTGCGGCTGTGCGAGTTCGGCTCCGTCTACCGCTACGAGAAGTCCGGCGTGGTCCACGGCCTGACCCGGGTGCGCGGCATGACGCAGGACGACGCGCACATCTACACCACCCGCGAGCAGATGGCCGACGAGATCAAGTCGCTGCTGCGGTTCGTGCTGAGCGTGCTGCGCGACTTCGGCCTGTCCGACTTCTACCTGGAGCTGTCCACCCGTGACGACTCCGAGAAGTTCATCGGCGACCCCGCCGAGTGGGAGGAGGCCACCGAGGCGCTGCGCCAGGTGGCGACCGAGTCGGGGCTGACGCTCAAGGACGACCCGGGCGGCGCCGCCTTCTACGGGCCGAAGATCTCCGTGCAGGCCAAGGACGCCATCGGCCGCACCTGGCAGCTGTCCACCATTCAGCTCGACCTCAACCAGCCCAAGCGGTTCGGCCTCGAATACCAGGCCGCCGACGGCAGCCGCCAGACCCCGGTCATGATCCACCGGGCGCTGTTCGGCTCCGTCGAGCGCTTCCTCGGCGTGCTCACCGAGCACTACGCGGGCGCCTTCCCCCCGTGGCTGGCGCCGGTCCAGGTCGTGGGCATCCCGATCGCCGACGCGCACGTCCCCTACCTTCAGGACGTGGCCAAGAAGCTGCGCGAGCGCGGCGTCCGGGTCGACATCGACGCCTCCGACGACCGCATGCAGAAGAAGATCCGCAACGCGCAGAAGTCGAAGGTCCCGTACATGCTGCTCGCGGGCGACGACGACATCGCCAACGGCGCGGTGTCGTTCCGCTACCGCAGCGGGGAGCAGAAGAACGGCGTGGCGGTGGACGAGGCGATCGCCGAGATCGTCAACGCGGTCGAGAGTCGCGTCCAGGTCTGACCAGCCGCTGATCGGCCGCCGATCAGCCGCTGGCCGGCGGCCGGCCGGTCAGCGGCTGAAGAGCCTGAACGGGATCGCCGGGCGGCCACCGAACCGCCCGGCCGTCTCGGCGGCGAACCCCTCGACGAGCGAGCGGGCGTAGTCCTGCGGCGGCTGGTCGGTGAGGGCCTCGATGTAGGCGCGGTGCTCGGCCAGCGACCGGACGCCCGCCTCGAGGCCCGCGGTGACGTCGACCGCGTGAGTGGGGTCGTCGTCGCCGGCCACGGCGACCCAGCGCACGCCGTCCCAGGGCTCGGCCTCGATGTCGGGGAAGATCCACCGGTTGCCCGCGTCGCCGGCGGCGTCGAGCGCGGCCCGGCCGACGGCCCGGTGGTCGGGGGTGTTCCAGGCGGTGGCGCCCCAGGTGTCGGCGAAGTTGAGCGTGATGAGCAGCTCGGGCCGGTGCCTGCGGATGGCCGCGGTGATGTCGCGGCGCAGCGCGACCCCGTACTCGATCACCCCGTCGGGGTGGTCGAGGAACTCCACGGACGTCACGCCGACGACGGCGGCGCCGGTCCGCTCCTCGCGCTCGCGCAGCGGGGCGGCCTCGGCCGGAGGTAGCGTGTCGATGCCCGCCTCGCCCCTGGTTGCCACCAGGTAGGAGACCTCCCGGCCTTCGCCGGTCCACGTCGCCACGGCCGCCGCGCAGCCGTACTCCAGGTCGTCGGGGTGCGCGACCACGGCGAGGGCGCGCCGCCAGTCGCCGGGCATGGGTTCCAGCTGCTCCATGAGCCCACCCTAGAACGTACGATGGCCCGCGGAGCGGAGGAGGCACGAGCATGGACGAGACGGCCAAGGCGATCGCGGCGGGTGACCAGGCGGCGTTCGCGCGGCTGGCCGAGCGCCACCGGCACGAGCTCCAGGTGCACTGCTATCGCATGCTCGGCTCCTACGCCGACGCCGAGGACATGGTGCAGGAGGCGCTGCTGAAGGCGTGGCGCAGGCGCGACACGTTCGAGGGCCGCTCGTCGCTGCGGGCGTGGCTCTACCGCATCGCCACGAACGTCTGCCTCGACGCGCTGTCCGGCCCGGCGCGCTCCCGCGAGGTCGTGGTCACGATGGGCGGCACGCCCGCCGAGGTGCCGTGGCTGCAGCCGTACCCGGACCGGATGCTCGACCTGGCCGGGCCGGGGGAGGGCGAGCCCGACGCGCTCGCCGTCGCCCGCGAGACGATCGAGCTGGCCTACCTGGCGGCCATCCAGCATCTGCCGCCGCGCCAGCGGGCGGTGCTCATCCTGCGAGACGTGGCCGGCTGGCCGGCCGAGGAGACCGCGCAGGCGCTGGAGCTGAGCGTGGCCGCGGTCAAGAGCGCGTTGCAGCGCGCCCGCGCGACGCTGCGCACCCACCTGCCCGAGCGGCGCGCCGAATGGGGTCCCGCCACCGAGCCGAGCGCCGAGGAGCGGGCGGTGCTGCGCCGCTACATGCGCGCCTCGGAGACGGGCGACCTCACCGCGCTGGCCGAGCTGCTGCGCGAGGACGCCCGCCAGACGATGCCGCCCGCGACCCGCCTGTACGACGGCCGCGCCGCGATCCTCGGCCTGTGGGCCCCGGTCCTCGAAGGACCCGAGGCGTGGGGCGAGTGGCGCGCGCTGGCGGCGACGGCGAACCGGCAGCCCGCCGCCGCCAACTACGTGCGGCGGCCCGGCGAGACCGTCTTCACCGCGGTCAACCTCGACGTGCTGCGGGTGGAGGACGGGCGGATCGCCGAGATCATCACGTTCGGCCCGGAGGTGTTCGCCGCCTTCGGCCTGCCCGCCACCCTCTGAGAAATTTCTCCCGCCGGACCGATTCCTTTTCCCGCGCCGCGCCGTCATACGGGCATGACTGAAGACATGCAGCTCAAGGCCCTTGACCGGCTCGTCGGCACCTGGCACGTGACCGGTGGCGCGGAGGGCACCGTCACCTACCGCTGGCTCGACGGCGGCTTCTTCCTCGTCCAGGACGTCGACCTGGTCCAGGAGGGCCAGCCGGTCAAGGGCGTGGAGATGATCGGCCGCGAACGCCCGTTCGGCGCCGACAAGCCGAGCGAGGACATCAAGTCCCGCTACTACGACAGCAACGGCAACACCCTCGACTACGTCTATGAGCTGGAGGGCGACACGCTCACCATCTGGGGCCTGGAGAAGGGCTCGCCCGCCTACTACCGGGGCACGTTCTCCGCCGACGGCGACACCGTCACCGGCGCCTGGGTGTACCCGGGCGGGGGCGGCTACCAGTCGGACATGACCCGCGTGAAGTGAGGCCCCGGCCTGTGGTGAACTGGGCCCGTGCGCGTCGCCCTCGGAGCCCTCGTCGTCCTGGCCGTGCTCGCGCTGCTCACCGGGCTGCTCTGGCTGTTCCAGCGGAAGCTGGTCTACCTGCCCGACCGCGGCTCGGTGCCGCCGGCCGGGCAGGTAGTCCCGGGCGCCCGTGACGTCGTGCTGACCACCGGCGACGGGCTGCGGCTGGGCGCCTGGCACGTGCCCGGCGACCACCCGGTGACCGTGCTCGTCGCGGGCGGCAACGCGGGCAACCGGCTGCACCGGGCGCCGCTGGCCAGGGCGCTGGCCGCGCACGGTCTGCCGGTGCTGCTCATGGACTACCGGGGCTACGGCGGCAACCCGGGCAGCCCCGACGAGGAGGGGCTGCTGCGTGACGCGCTGGCGGCGCGCGAGTTCGCCGGCGACGGGCCGGTGATCTACTTCGGGGAGAGCCTGGGGGCGGCCGTGACCACCCGGCTGGCCACCGTCCGGCCGCCCGCCGGGATGGTGCTGCGCTCGCCGTTCACCGACCTGGCGGCGGCCGGGCAGGTCAGCTACCCGTTCCTGCCGGTGCGGGCGCTGCTGCGCGACCGCTTCCCGGTCAGCGGGCTCCTGGCCGGCGTGCGGGCGCCGGTCGTGGTCGTGTACGGCAGCGCCGACACGATCGTGCCGCCGGAGCAGAGCAGGGCGGTCGCCGGGGCGGCGGGCGGGCCGGTCACCGTCGTCGAGGTCCCCGGGGCCGGCCACAACGATCCGGCCCTGCTGACCGGGCCGGAGCTGATCGGCGCCGTCGTCGACCTGGCCGACCGGATCCGCGACACCTCCTGAGCCGGCCGCGCCTCCCGGCGCGCGGTCAGAACGGCTCGTCGCCGGCGGGGTCTGGCGCCGCGCGGCCCTCGCCCGGCAGGCGGACGTCGTCCACGGTCACGTTGACCTCCATGACGCGCATGCCCAGCATCCGGCTCACGCTCCGCGCCACGTTCGCCTTGACCTCGGCGGCGACCTCCATCACCACGTGGCCGTACTCGACCACGATCGTCAGGTCGATCGCCACCTGCCGGTCGTGGATCTCCGCGCTCACGCCCTGGTTGCCGCGCCGCGACCCGATGCCGACGCGGTCGCGTACGGACTCGAAGGCGCGGGCGAGGTCGCCGCCCATGTCGGCGACGCCCGCCACCTCCTGCGCCGCCAGCGCGGCCACCTTCTCCACCACCTCGTCCGCCACCGTGATGCGGCCCTTGACGACGGGGGCGGCGGGCGGCTGGACGGGGCCGGCGGCTTCGGCGGCTTCGGCGGCTTCGGCGGGTGCGGGAGGGTCGGCGTGCTCGGCGATGGCTTCGCTCATGGCTGCCTCCTAGACGGCGTGTCTGGATTGTGCCGGATGTACGCCTCGTTTGTCCGCCAAGTCGTGGCCCTATGCTGCTACGTATGCACGATCAGGCAGGGGCCGGGGCGCCCGACAACTTCCAGCGTCTGTGGACCCCGCATCGCATGGCCTACATCAAGGGCGAGAACAAGCCGACGGGGGAGGGGCCCGGCGACGGCTGCCCCTTCGACGCGATCCCCAAGATGAGCGACGAGGAGGGCCTGATCGTCGCCAGGGGCGAGACGGTCTACGCCGTGCTCAACCTCTACCCGTACAACTCCGGCCATCTCATGGTCGTGCCGTACCGTCACGTCTCCGACTACGCCGACCTCGGCGCGGCGGAGCTGACCGAGCTCGGCGACTTCACCCAGCGCTCGCTGCGCGCCCTGCGCGCGGCCAGCGGCGCGCAGGGCTTCAACGTCGGCATGAACCTGGGCCACGTGGCGGGCGCCGGCATCGCCGCTCACCTGCACCAGCACGTGGTGCCCCGGTGGGGCGGCGACACCAACTTCATGCCGGTCGTGGCCCAGACCAAGGTGCTGCCGCAGCTGCTGCGCGACACCCGCCAGATGCTGGCCGACGCCTGGGTCTGATCCCCGGGGCTAGACGGGGTCGACCTTGACCTTGACGGCCTTGCTCTCGTTGTGCAGGCGGTCGAGCGAGGTCACCAGGTAGGTGCCGGCCGAAGGGGCGGTGAACGACGGGCCGTTGACGACCGCGACCAGGTTGCGGGCGTCGGTGGTGTGGCAGTCGTCGCCCGACTTCGGCACCCGGTAGACGGCGTAGGAGCGCGCCCCGGGCGAGGCCGTCCAGGTGACGGCCGTGCCCGCGGCCTTGACCCCGGCGGGCTTGGCGGGCGCCTGGCCGCCGCGCTCCTTCATCAGGGGCAGCAGCGCCGGGCGGCGGTAGTGCGTCTTGGCGACCTGGTCGATCGCGCCGAGCGGGTTGGTGAGCAGCTGCTTGGCGCTGAAGTAGACGTCGCCCCTGATCTGCTCATGCCGGCGGTTGAGCGTCAGGTGCGCCGACAGCTCGCCGGGCTTGGTCCAGGCGGCCTCGTCGCGGGCGCCGACCCGGTAGAGGGCCTGGCCGATGTACAGGTGCACGCCGCTGCCCTCGACGGCGTCGGCCCACCACGGCGCCAGCGCCTTGTAGCCGGCCGTCTTGTGGCCGCGCGACCAGTAGAGCTGCGGCATCACGTAGTCGACGGTGCCCGCCTTGATCCAGGCGCGGGCGTCGGCGAAGATCGAGTCGTAGGCGGACATGCCGCCCGTCGCCGACCCGCTCGGGTCGTCGGACTTGTTGCGCCAGATGCCGAACGGGCTGACGCCGAACTTCACGTGCTGCTTGGTCGCGTGCACGGCCTCGTCGACCTGGGCGATGAGCTTGTTGACGTTCTGCCGCCGCCAGTCGGCGAGCTTCTTGCCCTTGCCATACTTTGTAAAGGCGGCGGCATCGTCGAACGTCCCGCCCTCACCCGGGTACGGGTAGAAGTAGTCGTCGAAGTGGACCCCGTCGACGTCGTAGCGCTTGACCACGTCGGTGACGACCTTGGTCACGTGCTCGCGGACCTGCGGCAGGCCGGGGTTGTAGTAGAGGCGGTCGCCGTACTTGACGGTCCAGCCGGGGTGGCGCTTGGCCGGGTGGCTCGCCGGCAGCTTGGACATGTCGGCGTCGTAGGAGGCCCGGTACGGGTTGAACCAGGCGTGGAACTCCATGCCCCGCTTGTGTGACTCCTCGATGAGCCACGGCAGCGGGTCCCAGCCCGGGTCCTTGCCCGCGGTGCCCGTCAGGAAGCGCGTCCACGGCTCGATCGACGACTTGTACAGCGCGTCGGAGGCGGGCCGCACCTGCACGAACACCGCGTTGAACTTGCGCTTGGCGGCGGCGTCGAGCAGCTTGACGTACTCGGCCTTCTGCCGCTCGGCGGACAGGCCGGTGCGGGAGGGCCAGTCGATGTTCTGCACGGTGGCGATCCACACGCCGCGCAGCTGGCGCTTGGGGTGGCGGGCGTCGGGCGTGCACGCGGCCGTCACGACGGTGTCGGCGGCCGGCTTCTTCTGGGCCTTGGCCTTGCCCTGGTCGGCCACGGCGCCTGGCCCGAAGGTGTAGGCGGCTCCGGTGGCGACGACTGCGAGGGCGGCTGCGGCTAGGAGGGGGCGTCCGGTTCGCATAGTGCCCACCAGTGTGGCATCCCCGCTGACGTGCTCTGACCGGAAAAACGAAATCGGGCCGTGACACTTCTGTTATCGCCGGGGCAGGTGGTTCCCGGGAGGGCCGTGCGCCCTCCCGGGACGCCGGTCAGTCGGCGGCCGCCACCTTGTCGGCCAGGTGCGACGGCAGCGGCTCGTAGCGCAGGAACGTGCGCTGGAAGGTGCCCGTGCCGTGCGACATCGAGCGCAGGTCGATCGCGTAACGGGTGATCTCCAGCTCGGGCACCTCGGCCTTGACCAGGGTGCGGCCGGTGCCGACGGGCTCGGTGCCGAGCACCCGGCCGCGCCGCGACGACAGGTCCGACATCACCGGGCCCACGTAGTCGTCGGCGACCAGCACCGACAGCTCGTCGACCGGCTCCAGCAGCAGCGTGGGCACCTTGGCCGCCGCCTCCTTGAGCGCGAGCTGGCCGGCGATCTGGAAGGCCATGTCGGAGGAGTCGACCGAGTGCGCCTTGCCGTCGTACAGGGTGACGCGCACGTCCACCATCGGGTAGCCGGCCACGACGCCGCGCTCCATCTGGGCCCGCACGCCCTTCTCGACCGACGGGATGAACTGGCGCGGCACCACACCGCCGACGATCTTGTCGACGAACTCGAACCCGCCCCCGGACGGCAGCGGCTCGACCTCCAGATGGCAGATCGCGTACTGGCCGTGGCCGCCGGTCTGCTTGACGTTGCGCCCCATCGCCTGGCAGCGCCCGCCGAACGTCTCGCGCAGCGGCACCCGCAGCTCGATCCGCTCGACCTCGACGCCGTGCCGCCTGGCCAGGCGGTCGAGCAGCACGTCGGTGTGCGCCTCGCCCATGCACCACAGCACGAGCTGGCGGGTCTCGGCGTTGTTCTCCAGGCGCAGCGTCGGGTCCTCGGCGACCAGGCGGCCCAGGGCCTGGGCGAGCTTGTCCTCGTCGGCCTTGGACCTGGCGCGGATGGCGACCGGCAGCAGCGGCTCGGGCATCGCCCAGGAGGTCATCAGCAGCGGCCGGTCGACCTCCGACAGGGTGTCGCCGGTCTCGGCGCGCGACAGCTTGGCCACGGCCACGATGTCGCCCGCCATGCCCTTGGCCGCGGGGCGCTGCTGCTTGCCGAGCGGGCAGGTCAGGGTGCCGATGCGCTCGTCGACGTCGTGGTCCTCGTGGCCGCGCTCGGCCAGGCCGTGCCCGGAGACGTGCACGGTCATGTCGGGGCGCAGCGTGCCGGAGAAGACGCGCACCAGGCTGATGCGGCCCACGTACGGGTCGCTGGTGGTCTTGACGACCTCGGCGACCAGGGGGCCGTCGGGGTCGCAGGCGATGCCGGTGACGGGCTTGCCGTCGAGCGTGGTGATCTCGGGCATCGGGTGTTCGAGCGGGGAGGGGAAGCCCTGCGTGATGAGCTCCAGCAGCTCCTGGGCGCCGACGCCGAGCCCGGTGCAGAGCACGGGGTAGAAGCTGCCGCGGGCGACGGCCTTCTCCAGGTCGTCGACGAGCACGCCGGTGTCGATCGGGTCGCCCTCCAGGTAGCGCTCCATGAGCGACTCGTCCTCGCTCTCCTGGATGATGCCCTCGATCAGCGGGCCGCGGTACTCCTCGATGCGGGTCTCGTACTCGGGGCCGGGGGCGTTCTCGGTGCGCGAGCCGGTGGCGTAGTTGTAGAACTTCTGCGTCAGCAGCCCGATCAGGCCGTTGACGCGCCCGTTGGTGATCACGGGCAGGTAGAGGGGGGCGACGCCGTCGCCGAAGACGTCCTGGCAGGTGGCGAGCACCTCGTCGAAGTCGGCCCGCTGGTGGTCGATCTTGGTGATGACGACGGCCCTGGGCATGCCGACGCGCGAGCACTCCTCCCACAGCATCTGGGTGAGCCCGTCGACGCCGTCGCAGGCCGACACGACGAACAGCGCGGCGTCGGCGGCCCGCAGCCCGGCGCGCAGGTCGCCGACGAAGTCGGCGTAGCCGGGGGTGTCGAGCAGGTTGATCTTGATGCCGTTGTGCGTCAGCGGGGCCAGGGCCAGGTTGACCGAGCGCTGCTGGCGCACCTCGACCTCGTCGAAGTCGCTGACGGTGTTGCCGTCCTCCACGCGGCCGGCCCGCTGGATGGTGCCGGTGGCGGCCAGGAGCTGCTCGACGAGGGTCGTCTTGCCCGATCCGGAGTGGCCGACCAGGACGACATTGCGTATCGCGTCCGCCTTGTCGGCCGCTGGTGCCCTGCCCGCGGCTCCCATGGCCGCGTTCGCGTTCTTGTCCGCCACTTCGCCTCCCGCGTCGTCGGTGCGTGCCAACGCCGCGCCCGCGCGGAGGGGTTCTGGCAACCGCATGGACGCGGTGTGTTCACCAAATACCCCTGTGGCGAATATCACAAGGGGGGCAGGGCAAAGAAAGTCGCCGCCCTCAGGATGGCCTACGATCGACAGCGCGATGCTGAAACTCCTGCGCCCGGCCATGACCCGGATACTCACCCCGCTGGGCAGGGCCCTGGTCCGCCGCGGGATCGGCCCCGACGCCGTCACGGCGATCGGCACCCTCGGCACTGTCGTGTCCGCCCTGCTGTTCTTCCCCCTGGGCCTGCTCACCGCGGGCGCTCTGGTGATCACCGTTTTCGTGCTGTTCGACCTGCTCGACGGCGTGGTGGCGCGGCTGGGCGGGGGAGGGGGCAGCACCTGGGGGGCCTTCCTCGACTCCACGCTCGACCGGGTCGCCGACGCGGCGATCTTCGCCGGGCTGATCCTCTACTTCATCTCCACGGGCGACGCGCTGATGGCGGCGGTGACGCTGTTCTGCCTGGTGGCGGGCGCGCTGGTGTCCTATGCGAAGGCGCGGGCCGAGGGGCTCGGGCTGACCTGCGACGTGGGGCTCGCCGAGCGGCCGGAGCGGCTCGTGGTCGCACTGGTGGCGACCTGCTTCTCCGGGCTGGGGGTGCCCTACGTCCTGGAGGCCGGCATGTGGTTGCTCGCGGCGGCCAGTGCCGTCACCGTGGTACAGCGCGTGGTTCACGTCTACCGGCAGACGAGGGAGCGATGAGCGGCAAGCCGTCTTTCACCGATCGAGTCGTGGCCGCGGGGTTCGCGGCGGGCTGGACCGTGGTCCCGCTGCTGCCCGAGCGGCCCACGGCGGCGGTGTTCCGGTTCCTGGCGGACCGGGTGTGGGCCAGGGGCGGCCGGTCGGTGCGCCGGCTGGAGTCCAACCTGGCCAGGGTGACCGGGCTCGCGCCCGGCAGCGCGGAGCTGCGGGAGCTGACCCGGGCCGGGATGCGCTCCTATTTCCGCTACTTCCACGAGATCTTCCGGCTGCCGTCGATGACGACGGAGGAGATCGTGCGGCGCAGCCACACGGTCGGCGCCGAGCACGTGCACGACACGGTGGCGGCCGGGCGCGGCGTGGTGCTGGCGCTGCCGCACATGGGCAACTGGGACCAGGCGGGCGCCTGGCTGGTGGCGGTCGGCCACCCGTTCACCACGGTCGCCGAGCGGCTGCGGCCGGAGTCGCTGTTCCGCCGTTACGTGCGCTTCCGCGAGGGCCTGGGCATGGAGGTGCTGCCGCTCACCGGCGGCGACGGCCACAACTTCGGCACGCTGGCGACCCGGGTGCGCAAGGGCGGCGTGGTGTGCCTGCCGGCCGAGCGCGACCTGACCAAGAGCGGCGTCGAGGTGGAGTTCTTCGGCGCGACGACGAAGATGCCGGCCGGGCCGCCGCTGCTGGCGGTGCAGACGGGCGCGGCGCTGCTGCCGGCGATCCTGTCGTTCGAGGGCGACGACTGGCGCATCCACATCCACGAGGAGATCCCGGTCCCGGCCGAGGGCAGCCGCAAGGAGAAGGTGGCGGCGGTGGCGCAGAGCCTGGCCGCGGTGTTCGAGAAGGGCATCGCCGAGCATCCGGAGGACTGGCACATGCTGCAGCGGCTCTGGCTGGAGGACCTGCGGCCATGAGGGTCGGGATCGTGTGCCCGTATTCGTGGGACGTGCCCGGCGGGGTCAAGCAGCACGTCGACGACCTGGCGCAGGCGCTGATGGCGCAGGGGCACGAGGTGTCGGTGATCGCGCCGGCCAGTGACGACGACGAGCTCCCGCCGTACGTGACGGGCGCGGGCCGGGCGGTGCCGGTGCCCTACAACGGGTCGGTGGCGCGGATGTCGTTCGGGTTCATCTCGGCGGCGCGGGTGCGGCGCTGGGTGCGCACCGGCGGCTTCGACGTGCTGCACATCCACGAGCCGCTGATCCCCAGCCTGGGCGTGCTGGCCTGCTGGGCGGCCAGGGGGCCGATCGTGGCGACGTTCCACGCCTCCTTCACCCGCTCGCGGGCGATCGCGGTGGCCGAGCCGCTGCTGCGCAGCGCGCTGGAGAAGCTGAGCGGGCGCATCGCGGTCTCCGACGCGGCCCGCAAGAGCCTGGTGGAGCAGTTCGGCGGCGACACGGTGCTGATCCCCAACGGGGTGACCGTCGGCCGCTACACCGAGGCGGAGCCGCTCGACGGGTGGGGGCCCGACGGGGCGACGATCGGGTTCCTGGGGCGGATGGACGAGGAGCGCAAGGGGCTGCCGATCCTGCTGGAGGCGTTCAAGCTGCTGGCGGCCGAGCGGCCGGAGCTGAAGCTGCTGATCGCCGGGCCGGGCGACGCCAAGGACGTCTACGACAAGGTGCCGAAGGCGTTCCGCGACCGGGTGACGGTGCTGGGCATGGTGAGCGAGGCCGACAAGATCCGCGCCTACCATTCGGTCGACGTGTTCTGCGCGCCCAACACGCGCGGGGAGAGCTTCGGGATCGTGCTGGCCGAGGCGATGGCCTCCGGGGCGACGGTGCTGGCCAGCGACATCCCGGCGTTCCGGCGGGTGCTGGGCGAGGGGCAGGCGGGCGCGCTGTTCGCCAACGGCGACGCGGCCTCGCTCGCGCGGGAGGCGGCCGCGCTGCTCGACGCGCCGGAGCGGCGGGCCAAGCTGGCGGAGGAGGCGCTGGTCGCGGTCATGAAGTACGACTGGTCGACGGTGGCGCGTGACGTGGTGCGGGTGTACGAGACGGTGACGGCCGGCGGGGCGGGCCGGGTGGAGGAAGACCTGTGACATCCACCATGATCGTGCTGATCGTGGGCATCGTCGTGGTGCTCACGGCGGTCTACATCTCCTGGCGGGCGGGCCGCCTGGACCGGCTGCACATCCGGCTGGAGCTGGCCCGCGAGGCGCTGGAGGCGGCGCTGACGCGGCGGCGGGCGGTGGTGCTGGAGCTGGCCGGCTCGCGGCTGCTCGACCCGGCGACGTCGCTGGTGCTGGCGGCGGCGGCGCACGAGGCCAGGACGGCCGGGCCGGAGGAGCGCGAGCACGCCGAGAGCGACCTGTCGCGGGCGCTGCGGGCGGCGGTCGACCAGGAGCGCTTCCGGGAGAAGCTGGCCGAGGCTCCCGGCGGCGAGGACCTGCTGGAGGAGCTCGACGCGGCCGTGGCCAAGGTCGTCTACTCACGCCGCTTCTACAACAACGCGGTCGGGGTGACGCGCACGGCGCAGCGCCGCTGGCTGGCGCGCACGCTGCGCCTGGCAGGGCACACCGAGTACCCCGACTTCTTCGAGATCGACGACGATCCGCCGGCAGCCATGGCAACTGAATGACCCGATTTTGGGTAGACCGGTAAGCTTCCTTCCGTTTCAGGCAAGAGCGGAGGAGATTTCAGGTGCGGCTACCCCGGATGATCACGGTGACGCTGGCCGGAGCGGCCGTCCTTCTCCCGCTGGCGGCCTGCTCGTCGGAGGAGCCCGCGCCCGGAAACGTGCCGCAGGCCGCCACGTCGCAGGCGCCGGTCGAGGAGCCGACGCCGGAGAACCTGCACCCGTTCACGGGCCTGCCGATGACGGGCGGGGCCAAGCCGGTGGTCGCCGTCAAGATCGAGAACACCGCCGCGGGCAAGCCGCAGATGGGGCTCAAGAGCGCGGACATCGTCTACATCGAGCAGGTCGAGGCGGGCCTGACGCGGCTCATGGCGATCTTCTCGTCGAAGATCCCGGCCAAGGTCGGCCCGGTCCGCAGCGCCCGCATCTCCGACCTGCACATCGCGCCCATGTTCGGCAAGCCCGCGTTCTCCTACTCGGGCGCGCAGACCAAGATGCTGCCGTTCATCGCCGAGGCGTCGCTGTTCGACGTCTCCGACAGCCGGGTGCCCGGCGCGTACTTCCGCCAGCCCGGCCGCTTCGCCCCCTACAACCTGTTCGCCCACACCAAGAAGCTGCTGGCCGCCGCGCCGAAGGCGAGCAAGGCCAAGGACGTCGGCTTCACCTTCGGCGACCCGCCCGCCGAGGGCGGCGTCGAGCGCAAGTCCTACACGGTCAGGTGGCCCGCGGCCCGCTTCACCTTCGCCTGGTCGGAGGCCAAGAAGCAGTGGCTGATCTGGCAGGACGGCAAGAAGGACATGGCGGCCGAGGGCGGCCAGCTCGGCGCCCCGACGATCGTCATCCAGTACACCAAGACCGAGCGCTCGCAGTTCCACGACAGCAACCAGAGCTACACGCCGCTGGTGCACACCACCGGCAAGGGCTCGGCGATCGTGCTGCGGGACGGCAAGGCGTACAAGGCGAAGTGGGAGCGGGAATCGGAGGACGGCGGCACGACGTTCACCACTCAGAGCGGCGAGCCGATGAACTTCGCGCCCGGGCAGGTCTGGGTGGCGCTCGCCAGCCGCAAGCCTGTGACTCCTTGACGTACAAAACTCCCCGCCGAAGCTGACATCGTGGCAGGCGGGGAAGTGCCACATCAGGACCTACCATGGGTTTGATAACTTACCGTTGCCCCCCAGAGCCTCGTGAGGATGACCGTGTCCAGCAGCACGCCCGAAGCCCAGAAGACCGCCGGCCCCGAGACCGGCACCGCCCGTGTGAAGCGCGGCATGGCCGAGATGCTCAAGGGCGGCGTCATCATGGACGTCGTCACCCCTGAGCAGGCCAAGATCGCCGAGGACGCCGGAGCGGTCGCCGTCATGGCCCTGGAGCGGGTGCCCGCCGACATCCGCGCGCAGGGTGGCGTCTCGCGGATGAGCGACCCCGACATGATCGACGGCATCATCGCCGCCGTGTCGATCCCCGTCATGGCCAAGGCCCGCATCGGCCACTTCGTCGAGGCCCGCGTGCTCCAGGCGCTGGGCGTCGACTACGTCGACGAGTCCGAGGTGCTCACCCCGGCCGACTACGCCAACCACATCGACAAGTGGCAGTTCACCGTGCCGTTCGTGTGCGGCGCGACCAACCTGGGCGAGGCGCTGCGCCGCATCACCGAGGGCGCGGCCATGATCCGCTCCAAGGGCGAGGCCGGCACCGGCGACGTGTCCAACGCCGTCACCCACATGCGCACGATCCGCGCCGAGATCAAGCGGCTGACCTCGCTGCCCGAGGACGAGCTGTACGTGGCGGCCAAGGAACTGCAGGCCCCGTACGAGCTGGTCGCCGAGGTGGCCAGGACGGGCAAGCTGCCGGTCGTGCTGTTCACCGCGGGCGGCATCGCCACCCCGGCCGACGCCGCGATGATGATGCAGCTCGGCGCCGAGGGCGTGTTCGTCGGCTCGGGCATCTTCAAGTCGGGCGACCCGGCCAAGCGCGCCGCGGCGATCGTCAAGGCGACCACCTTCTACGACGACCCGGACGTCATCGCCAAGGTGTCGCGCGGTCTGGGCGAGGCCATGGTCGGCATCAACGTGGACGAGATCCCGCAGCCGCACCGGCTCGCCGAGCGCGGCTGGTAAGGCGAAAACTTCCGTAAAAGGCGGCATCCGCGAAGGATGTCGCCTTTTACGTGTCGCATGGCGTTCACTCATGAGTCATGATCCTGAGTCAGGCTACGCTCGTCCCCGGCCTTGATCGTCTCAAGGAGCAGCCATGCCCGAGCTCAACCGACGGCACTTCCTCGTCACCGGACTGGCGGCGGGCGCCGCGGCGGCCGTTCCCGCCGGCGCCGCCCACGCCCAGCCCGATCCCGTGCCCGACCCCGCCGCCGAGTCCGCCCAGTCCCTCGCCTCCCGCGGCCTGCGCACCGACCCCTTCACGCTCGGCGTCGCCTCGGGTGACCCCGACCACGACGGCTTCGTGCTGTGGACCCGGCTCGCTCAGGAGCCGCTGGCCGAGGACGGCATGGGCGGCATGCCGAACCGCCCCTTCCCGGTGCTGTGGCAGGTGTACGCCGACGAGCGCTGCCGCCGCCTCGTGCGCGCCGGCGTGGCCGTGGCCGCGCCCGAATGGGGGCACAGCGTGCACGTCGAGGTGGGCCACCTCAGCTCCGGCCGCGAATACTGGTACCGCTTCCGCGTCGGCCCGTACGTCTCGCCCGTCGGCCGGGCGCTGACCGCGCCGCACCCGCTGTCGTACGGCGGCGCGCTCACGATGGCGTTCGCCTCCTGCGCCCAGTACGAGCACGGCTACTTCACCTCCTACCGCCGCATGGCCGAGGACCGCCCCGACATCGTCCTGCACCTGGGCGACTACCAGTACGAGTACAAGCGGGAGACGTACAACAGCCCCGGCGGCAACGTGCGCCACCACGAGGGCCCCGAGACCGAGACGCTGGCCGGCTACCGGCAGCGGCACGCCCAGTACAAGGCCGACCCCGACCTGCAGGCCGCGCACGCCGCCTCGCCGTGGCTGGTCGTGTGGGACGACCACGAGCTGGACAACAACTGGGCCGACGAGGTGCCGGAGAAGCCGGAGATCCCGCAGCCGGGCTTCCTGTCCCGGCGCGAGGCCGCCTTCCGCGCCTACTACGAGAACATGCCGCTGCGCCGCAGGTCCGTGCCGCGCGGCATCGACATGCAGCTCTACCGGCGCGTCCGGTGGGGCCGGATGGCCACCTTCCACATGCTCGACACCCGCCAGTACCGCGACGACCAGGGCTGCGGCGACGGCTACCGCGACTGCCCGGCCGCCGTCGACCCGGCCCGCTCGATCACCGGGGCCGAGCAGGAGGCGTGGCTGCTCGACGGCTTCCGCCACTCGCGCGCCCAGTGGGACATCCTCGGCCAGCAGGTGTTCTTCGCCCAGCGTGACAACAACGCCGGACCCGCCAAGATCACCAGCCAGGACGCCTGGGACGGCTACGTGGCCTCGCGCCGGCGCATCACCCAGGGCTGGATCGACGCCGGGGTGCGCAACCCGGTAGTGCTGACCGGCGACGTGCACGCGCACTGGGCCAGCGACCTCAAGCTCGACTACGACGACCCGACCGGCCCGTCGGTCGGCTCCGAGCTGGTGGCCAGCTCGATCTCCACGGGCGGCGACGGCGCCGACTCCGACCCGGCGGCGCACCCGTTCCTGAAGATCAACCCGCACCTGAAGTTCTACAACAACCAGCGCGGCTACGTGCTGACGCGCATCGAGCGCGACCTGCTCACCGCCGACTTCAAGGTGCTCCCGCAGGTGCGCGAGGCCGGCGCGGAGGCGTACACGCGGGCCACGTACGTGGTCGAGGACCGGGTGCCCGGCGTGCAGCAGACCTACCTGCGCCCGCTCGACCCGGCGCTGCGCAGCCGCACGATGACCGCCGAGGAGACGGTCCGCCTGGAGACCGAACGCCCGTAAGGAGAAGAAGGCGGCCTCCGTGCCGCCTTCTTTCATTTGTAATACTTAGCTTGGCTAATTTAGACTGGCTAAGTATGAAGGACGCCGAACTCGCGCTCGCCGAACAGGTCTCCACCGTGCTGCGCCACCTGGTGCTGCTCCTGCGGCGCAGTGCCGCGGGCCAGCCGGTCACCAGCCAGCAGTACGCCGTGCTCGGCTCGCTGGAGCCCGGCCCGCGCCGCATGACGGAGCTGGCCGAGGAGCACGCCGTGCAGCTGCCGACCATGAGCGTGCAGATCAACCGGCTGGAGGAGGCCGGTCTCGTGGCGCGGGGCGCCGACCCGGCCGACGCCCGCGTCAGGACCGTCGAGCTCACCGGCGAGGGCCGCGAGCGCCTGCTCGCCGTGCGCCGCGCCAGGATCGCCGCCATCGCGGAGGAGCTGGCCGGGCTCACCGGCGACGAACGCGACACGCTCGCCGCCGCCCTCCCGGTGCTCGCGAAGTTCGGCAGGAAAAATCGGTAAGGAGCATCATTTGTCAGGCGGAATCCTCCGCCAGCCGATGTCCGTGTGGGCCACCGCGTTCGCCGCGGTCGTCGCCTTCATGGGCATCGGGCTGGTCGACCCCATCCTGCCCGCCATCGCCCAGGGCCTCGACGCCACCCCGAGCCAGGTGTCGCTGCTGTTCACCAGCTACTTCCTGGTGACCGCCGTCGCCATGCTCGTCACCGGCTGGGTCTCCAGCCGCATCGGCGGCAAGCGCACGCTGCTCGCCGGCCTCGCCCTCGTCGTCGTGTTCGCCGCCCTGGCCGGCACCTCCGGCAGCGTCGCCGAGCTCGTCGGCTTCCGCGCCGGCTGGGGCCTCGGCAACGCCCTGTTCGTCGCCACCGCCCTGGCCGTCATCGTCGGCGCCGCCACCGGCGGCGCCGAATCGGCCGTCATCCTGTACGAGGCCGCGCTCGGCCTGGGCATCTCCCTCGGCCCGCTGGCCGGGGCGCTGCTCGGCGACTGGAACTGGCGCGCCCCCTTCTTCGGCACCGCCACCCTCATGGCCGCCGGGTTCCTGCTCATCCTCACCCTGCTCAAGGCCACCCCGCCGCCCGCCACCAGGACCCGGCTGAGCGCCCCGCTGCGCGCCCTCGCCCACGGCGGCCTGTCCACCACCGCCTTCACCGCGCTGTTCTACAACTTCGCCTTCTTCACCGTGCTCGCCTTCACCCCGTTCATCCTCGGCATGAGCCCGTACGGCATCGGCGCCGTCTTCTTCGGCTGGGGCGTCTGCGTCGCCCTCGCCTCGGTGCTCGGCGCACCCGCGCTGCGCCGCCGCCTCGGCCCGGTCGGCGTGCTCCACCTGGCGCTCGCGCTGCTGGCCGTGGGCCAGATCGGCATCGCCGTCACCGCCTCGGCCGGGCAGCACGCCGGAATCGTCGCCTTCACCGTGCTGACCGGCGTCCCGATCGGGCTCTGCAACACCGTCTTCACCGAATCGGCCATGGAGGTCTCCGACGCGCCCCGGCCCGTCGCCTCCGCCGGCTACAACTTCGTCCGCTGGATGGGCGGCGCCCTGGCCCCGTACCTCGCCACCAAGCTCGGCGAGGACCTCGGCACGCCCGTCCCGTACCTGCTCGGCGCGCTGTGCTGCGGCGTGGGCATGGCCGTGCTGTTCACCCGCAGGCACCACCTCGGCGCGCTCGCCCCCGCCGTCGTGTAGGAAGATGTCCGGGGCCCGTGACGTTGAAAGCGGTGTCGGCTCATCAGGCGGAAGGAAGAACGTGCCCTCGATCGGTGTACTCGCCCTGCAAGGAGACGTGCGCGAGCACGTGCGCATGCTCCAGGAAGCGGGCGCGACGGCCACAACCGTGCGCCGGCCCGCCGAGCTCGACGCCGTCGACGCGCTCATCATCCCCGGCGGCGAGTCGACCACCATCTGGAAGCTCGCCGACACCTTCGACCTGCTCGAACCCCTGCGCCTGCGGATCAAGTCCGGCATGCCCGCCTACGGCTCCTGCGCCGGCATGATCATGCTGGCCGACCGCATCGAGGACGGCATCGCCGGTCAGCAGACGTTCGGCGGCATCGACATGGTCGTGCGCCGCAACGCCTTCGGCCGCCAGGTCGACTCCTTCGAGGCCGATCTCGACTTCGCGGGCGAGCCCGTGCACGCCATCTTCATCCGCGCGCCGTGGGTCGAATCCGTCGGATCGGGCGTCACAGTGCTGGGCAGGGCCGAGCCTGGGGATAGGATCGTCGCGGTCCGGCAAGGATCGCTGCTCGCGACCTCGTTCCACCCGGAGCTCACGGGTGACACGCGCGTGCACCGGTATTTCGTAGACATGGTTGTATCGACAGTGAGGGACTAGTAGCCGATGTCCGGCCACTCCAAATGGGCGACGACGAAGCACAAGAAGGCCGCACTCGACGCCAAGCGCGGCAAGCTGTTCGCCAAGCTCATCAAGAACATCGAGGTGGCGGCCAGGACCGGCGGCCCTGACCCGGACGCCAACCCGACGCTCTTCGACGCCATCTTCAAGGCGAAGAAGAACTCGGTGCCCAACGACAACATCGAACGGGCCCGCAAGCGCGGCGGCGGCCTGGAGGCGGGCGGCGCCGACTGGCAGACCATCATGTACGAGGGCTACGCGCCCGGCGGCGTCGCGGTGCTCATCGAGTGCCTCACCGACAACCGCAACCGCGCCGCCTCCGAGGTGCGCGTCGCGCTCACCCGCAACGGCGGCTCCCTGGCCGACCCCGGCTCGGTGTCCTACATGTTCAACCGCAAGGGCGTCGTGCTCGTCCCCAAGAACGGCCTCGACGAGGACACCGTCCTCATGGCCGTGCTGGAGGCGGGCGCCGAGGAGGTCAACGACCTCGGCGACTCCTTCGAGGTCGTCTCCGAGGCAGGTGACCTCGTCCCCGTCCGCAAGGCGCTCCAGGAGGCCGGGATCGACTACGACTCGGCCGAGTCGAGCTTCCTGCCGACGATGAGCGTGCCCCTCGACGAGGAGGGCGCCAAGAAGGTCTTCCGCCTCATCGAGGCGCTGGAGGACAGCGACGACGTGCAGAACGTCTTCGCCAACTTCGACGTCTCCGACGAGGTCATGGAGAAGCTCGACGCCTGACGCGCGCCCCCGCCCCGCGCGGGGGCCGGCGGGCGCTGTGACATTCGCCCGTCGCGTAGCCGCGCCGCCGCGAGTCGGCGTAAGGTCGGGCGTCGTGACCTCCCGCACCGCCACCGAACCCCCGCCGCGCGCACTGGGCTGGCTGCTCCTCATGCCCGCCGTCATCGGCATGCTGATCACGCTGGTCCTGCCCACCGTGCAGACGATCGCCTTCAGCTTCGAGAGGGGCGGGCTGACCGGGCCCAGCACGTTCGTCGGACTGGACAACTACGGCACGGTCCTCGACGCCGAAGGCCCGTTCTGGCCGGCCCTGGGCTTCACCCTGTCGATCACGCTCATGCCGCTCCTCGTGGCGCTCGTGGTCGCCCCGCTGCTGGCGCTCGCCCTGGACCGGGCCGGCACCTGGCCCCGGCGCGCCGGGCGCGTCGCGCTGTCGCTGGCCCTCGTGACGTTCTCGCCGACGGCCGTGGCCGCCTCCTGGCTGCGCGGCCTCGACCCGCGCACCGGCGGCCTGACCGCCGTGGCCCGCGAGCTGTCCCGGCCGGACACCGCCCCCGGGGCCTTCCGGCTGATCTTCGCGGCGGCCATGTTCGGCGTCGTGTGCGCGCTCGCCGTGATGGCGTTCCTGCCCGCGCTGCGCGGCGGGACCGTGACCCGCTCGATGCTCGCCGTCGGCGCCCTGGTCGCGCTCGCCGCCGTCGCCGCCGGGCTCCAGACGTTCACGATGAGCCTCACCCTCACGCAGGGCGGGCCGCTCGACTCGACCCAGACGCTCGCACTGCTGCAGCACACCTTCGCCTTCAAGACCATCCGGCTCGGCCTCGGCGCCTCCGTCGCGACCGTCCTGGGCGTCCTGCTCGGCGTCCTGGGCGTTGCCGCCGCCGTCATCGCCGCCGCGAGCGGCCTGCGCATCACCCTCACCCCCCACCGCCCCCTGACCCCCGCCTCGGCCGCCGCCGGGCAGGGGCTCGGGCTCGGGAAGATCCCGAGCACCGTCCCGCCCTCCGCGTACGCACCCGCCCCCCGCCCGGGGGACACCCCAGCGGCCGCCGGGCCCGCGCCTGGCACCGGGCCGGGCAGCGCCCCCTCCGCCGGATACGCGCCCGGCGGCGGGCCGGGGAACGTCCCCTCCTTCGGGTACGCACCCGGCGCCGGCCAGGGGGGCGCCTCCGCCCCCGCAGGGCACGCGGCCGGGGGCGGGTTCTTCACGCCGGGCGGTGGCGCGTCCGCGCCCGGCGGCGGTTTCCCCGGTGGGCCTTCAGCTCCCCGCGACGGCTTCCCCGGTGGGCCTTCCGCTCCCGGTGGCGGCCCGTTCCCGTACGGCGCCGAGGCTTCCGGGCCCGGGGCGGGGGAGCGGCGGGCGTCGCCGGCGGCGGTGGCCGTGGGCGTGGCGGCGCTGGTCGTCGTCGCGGCCGTGACGCTCTGGCTGACCTGGCCGTGGGTGGCGGCGCTGTTCGAGCCCGGGGAGGAGCGCGGCCTGCCGCCGGGGCTGCGCACGCACCTCAACACGTGGGTCCCCGCCCTGGTGGGCGCCGTGGTGTCGGTCGGCGTGGCGTACCTGGCCGCGCTCGGCATCGGCGGGCTGCGACCGCTCGGCCGGGGCAGCGAGTGGCTGCTGCTGCCGTTCGCGCCGTGGCTGTTCGTCGGCGACGGCCCGCTCAGCATCGCCAACTGGAACACCCTGCGCGGCCTCGGCCTCATCGACACGTTCGTCGCGCTGATCCCGCCGCTGCTCGTCAGCGTGCCCGCGCTGCTCGTGCTGACGCTGCTGTGCAAGGGCCTGGCCGCCGCGAACGAGCGCGATTTCCTCAGCGGCGTCCTGCTGCCCTCGCTGCCCATGGCGGGCATCCTGGTGCTGGCCGTCACGTTCGTGAACGCCCAGGACCTGCTGTGGCCCCTCCTGGCGGTCCAGGATCCGGCCCTGGCCACCGCCCCGGCCGTCCAGGCGATGGCGCTGTCCCAGTTCGCCGGCGGACCGGCCCCGGCCGGGCTCGCCACCCCGCTGGTCGTCGTCGTGCTCATGCTGGCCGCCGCCGTCGCCGCGCAACTGCTCTACCTGGACCGGCTGGCCGTCACCACCGGCCGCGAAACCCGTTCGCGGGGGAGTGCCCCGGCTGCGTAGGTTGGGGCACTGTGGAGATCCGTGACCTGACGGCCGACGACCTGGACGCCGCCCTCGACATCCGTAAGCGCTCCTTCGGGCTGCTGTCCGCCGCCGACGTGCGGAGCTGGCGCGCGACCGTGCTGCCCGGCCTGCCCGAAGGCCGCTACCTCGGCGCCTTCGACGGCGACCGGCTGACCGCCACCACCCGGCTGAGACCGTTCACCCAGTGGTGGCACGGCAGGCCGCAGTCACTGGCGGGGGTCGCCAGCGTCACGGTCAGCCCGGAGGACCGGGGCCGCGGCCTGGGCACCATGATCATGCGCGCGGCCCTGGACCGCGCCGTCACGCTCGGCGACGCCGTGGCCGCCCTCTACCCGGCCACGACGCCGATCTACCGCAAGCTCGGCTTCGAGCACGCCGGGGCGCGGCACATCGTGACGCTGCGCGCCGAGGATCTGCGCGTCCTCGCGCCGTCGCAGCAGGTCAAGCTGCGCCGCATGGGCCCCGACGACGCGGCCGAGGTGATCTCGGTCCTGCACCGGGTGCACGGCGCCGCCCGCTCCAGCGGCCCCATCTCCTGGGACGAGACGATCTGGCGGCAGTGGCTCGCCGAGGAGGACGACTTCCTCTACCTGGCCGCCGACGGCTTCCTCGTCTACCGCTGGAGCGGCGGCGACATGGAGGTCGACAACCTGGTGGCGGGCTCCGCCGACACCGCCGCCGCGCTGTGGTCGCTGGTGGGCACTGCCTCCTCGATCGCCAAACGGGTGGTCGCCACCGTCGCCCCCGACGACCCGGTGCTGTGGCTGCTGCGCGAGCGCGGCAAGGAGACGGTCGAGCAGACCCGGTGGATGTTCCGGGTGCTCGACCTGGCCGCCGCGATCGAGCGAAGGGGCTATCCGGCGGGCGTGTCGGCGGCCGCCGTGGTGCGGGTGGACGACCCGCTGCGCCCGGCCAACTCCGGCGTCTGGCGGCTGGAGTTCTCCGGCGGCTCCGGCGCGGCCACCCGGCTCGACCGCGACCCCGGGGACGGCGTCCCGCTGCTCGGGATCAACGCCCTGTCCGCCCTCTACTCCGGCGTCCCGGCCGCCACGCTGCGCCGCAGCGGCCTGATGTCCGGCGACGAACGCCACGACGAGGTGCTCGACACCGTCTTCGCCGCCAAGCCGTACATGCTGGACTACTTCTAACCCGCCCACCTCGCCGGGCTCGCCCACCCCGAGGGGTTGCCATCCCGGAGGGGCCCGCACTCCCGGAGGGGTTTGCCCGCCCGGAGGGGAGTTCGCCCCATCCTGAGGAGCTGACCCACGCCGAGGGGCTCGCCCACCCGAGCGGCCTGGCGGACCCGATGGACCCCGGCGGCCTCGATGGGCCACGGCGGGCCACTCGACCGGCCCCGGGGGCATCGACCGGCCCCGGGGACCTCGACTGGCGTCGAGGGCCTCGACCGGCCCCGAGGGCCACCGCCGGCCACCCGATCAGCCCCCCGGGGCCCCGACTGACTGGCCGGGCCACTCCCGATGGGCCACGGCGGGCCACCCCCGATGGCCACGGACGGCCGCCAGTTCGGTGGACCGGGTGCTTCCGGCGGGCGTTTCCCGGTGCGCGACCGGGCCCGCCGGGGTAGAGTCTCGTGCCGAACAGGTGTTCGGCGAACGGAGGCAGACCGGTGCGGGTGTTGGGCGTCGATCCGGGGCTGACCCGGTGCGGCATCGGGGCCGTCGAGGGCCGCCCCGGCGCGCCGCTCGGGCTGGTCGCCGTCGGGGTGATCCGCACGGGCGCCGACGAGGAGCTGGGCGCGCGCCTGGTGGGCATCGAGGCGGGGATCGAGAGCTGGCTCGACGACGTACGCCCCGACGCGGTCGCCGTGGAGCGCGTCTTCAGCCAGCACAACGTGCGCACCGTGATGGGCACCGCCCAGGCCGCCGGCATCGCGGTGCTGTGCGCCGCCCGGCGCGGCCTCCCGGTGGCGCTGCACACGCCCTCCGAGGTCAAGGCCGCCATCACCGGAAGCGGCACGGCCGACAAGAAGCAGATCGGCGCCATGGTGACGCGGCTGCTGCGCCTCAAGGAGATGCCCAAGCCCGCCGACGCGGCCGACGCGCTGGCGCTGGCCATCTGCCACGTGTGGCGCGGCGGCCCGCAGCATCGCCTGGCCGAGGCCCTGGCCACCGCCCGCCGCCGCACCACCGCCCAGCCCGCCCCGGCACGGCAGCCCGTACGGCCCCGGCAGTCCGCCCCGACGCGGGAGCCCGCCCCGACACCAGAGTCCGCCGCGCCCCGGCAGTCCCGCCCACCCGTGCAGCTGGGCCAACCCGTAGAGCCCGGGAAGCACGTGCAGCCAGGACAGCCCGTACAGCCTGGACAATCCGTACAGCCGAATCAGCCCGAACAGCCCGGACAGCCCGTCGTGGCGCGGCGGTCCGGTGGGCGTGGCGAGGGGAGCGCGTCGTGATCGCGTCGGTGGCCGGCCGGGTGGCCGCGATCGCTCCCGACGGGGCGGTCATCGAGGTCGGCGGCGTCGGCATCCTGACCCACTGCACCCCCGGCACGCTCGCCACGCTCCGTCTGGGCGAGGAGGCCCGGCTGGCCACCTCGCTGGTGGTGCGTGAGGAGTCGCTGACGCTGTACGGGTTCGCGACCGACGACGAGCGGGCCGTGTTCGAGCTGCTGCAGACGGCCAGCGGCGTCGGGCCCAAGCTGGCGCTGGCGATGCTCGCCGTCCACACGCCCAACGCGCTGCGGGTGGCCGTGGCCGCCGCCGATCTCAAGGCGCTCACGCAGGTCCCGGGCATCGGGCAGAAGGGCGCGCAGCGGATCGTGCTGGAGCTCAAGGACCGCCTCGGCACCCCGGAGGAGGCCGTCAACGCGGCGATCCGCGGCGAGCGGCGCGTGGCGCTGTGGCGCGACCAGGTGCACTCGGGCCTGGTCGGACTGGGCTATTCGGCGCGCGACGCCGACGAGGCCGTCGCCGCGGTGGAGCCCGAGGCCGACGCCGAGGTGGCCGCCGGGCGCACCCCGCAGGTGGCCGCGCTGCTCAAGTCGGCGCTGCGCGCGCTGAGCGTGCGATGAAGCCCGGTGGCGCGGGCGGTCCCGGCGCGGTGGGATGCTGGAGGGCGACGCGGGAGGCGGGTGAGACGTGAGTTTCGAACGGGAGCTGGTGTCGCCCGACGCCGGCGGCGACGAGCTGCAGATCGAGGCCGCGCTGCGGCCCAAGCGGCTGGCGGAGTTCATCGGCCAGTCCCGGGTCAGGGAGCAGCTGTCGCTGGTGCTGGAGAGCGCGCTGCGCCGGCAGCGCCCGCCCGACCACGTGCTGATGAGCGGCTCGCCGGGGCTCGGCAAGACGACGCTCGCCATGATCATCGCGGCGGAGCTGGGCGCCCCGCTGCGCATCACCTCGGGCCCGGCGCTGGAGCGGGCCGGCGACCTGGCGGCGATCCTGTCGACGCTGGCCGAGGGCGAGGTGCTGTTCATCGACGAGATCCACCGGATGGCCAGGCCCGCCGAGGAGATGCTCTACCTGGCGATGGAGGACTTCCGGGTCGACATCGTGGTCGGCAAGGGGCCGGGCGCGACCGCGATCCCGCTGGAGATCGCGCCGTTCACGCTGGTCGGCGCCACGACCCGGGCGGGGCTGCTGCCCGCGCCGCTGCGTGACAGGTTCGGCTTCACCGCGCACATGGACTTCTACGAGCCCGAGGAGCTGGAGCTGGTGCTGCACCGCTCGGCCGGGCTGCTGGGCGTCGACCTGCCGGAGGAGGGCGCCCGCGAGATCGCCGGCCGCTCGCGCGGCACGCCCCGCATCGCCAACCGGCTGCTGCGCCGGGTGCGCGACTTCGCCGACGTGCGCGCCGGCGGGGTCATCGACCGGGAGATCGCGGCGGCGGCGCTCAATCTTTACGAAGTCGATGCCGAAGGGCTCGACCGGCTCGACCGGGCGGTGCTGGGCGCGCTGCTGCGCAAGTTCGGCGGCGGGCCCGTCGGGCTGTCGACGCTGGCCGTGGCCGTGGGCGAGGAGCCGGAGACCGTGGAGGTGGTGGCCGAGCCGTTCCTGGTGCGTCAGGGGCTGCTCGCGCGCACGCCGCGCGGCCGTGTGGCCACCGCCGCCGCCTGGACGCACCTAGGCATGACCCCCCCACCACATGCATTCGGAGCGACATCTCTCGACTGATTACAGAACGGTTGCAACCGTTTCAAATTGGGAACTTCCCCGCGCGCCGAAACGCTGCTTCGTTGCCGCGTTTCGCAACAACCGCCTACACTCCGTGGCTTGGCTGGCTGTGTAGGCTGACGGGCTGAGCGGCGCGGCCCGAAGCAACGCACGGAATTTCCGGCGCGAGGCCGGTGTCAAACTTCTTTGTACGAGATGGAAGGTCGCCCCTGATGGACATGGGACAACTCGGAAGCATCCTGCCGCTGATCCTTCTGGTGGTGGTGTTCTACTTCCTGCTGATCCGCCCGCAGCGCAAGCGCCAGCAGGAGGCGATCAAGATGCAGAACTCCTTGACGCCCGGCACCCGCGTGATGACGACCACCGGCCTGTTCGCCACGGTCGTCGTGGTGGACAACGAGGACGTCGTCCTTGAGGTGGCCCCCGGCATCGAGACCCGCTGGGTCAAGGCCGCCATCGGCCGCGTCGTGACGCCGGGTGAGCCGGTGGCCGACGAGCCCGCCGCGGATGAGAGCGATGACACCGTCACCGGTGAGAGCGGCACCGCCGACGGTGAGGACTCCAAGAAGTCCTGAGAAGGCTCAGCCACCAACCCCTATCCGAAAGAACTGACGACCAGTGGCCCGACCGACCAGCAGCCACAGCAAGCCGGGGCGCACGCTCCTGCTGCTCCTGGCGCTCATCCTCGCCCTGGCCGGGACGATGTTCTTGCAGAAGGCGTACACGCCCAAGCTGGGACTCGACCTCGCCGGCGGCACGACGGTGACGCTGTCACCCGTCACCCAGACCGGTGCGGCTCCGCCTGAGGAGATCCTTGACCGCGCGGTCAACATCATCCGCGACCGGGTCAACGGCACCGGCATCTCCGACGCAGAGGTCGCCAAGTCCGGCGACAACATCATCATCTCGATCCCGGGCGTCGGGCAGAGCGAGGCCATCAAGCTGGTCGCCACCACCGCGGAGCTGCGGTTCCGGCAGGTGCTCTGGATGGAGATGACGCAGCTCGGCCAGGAGCAGCTCGCCACCGAGGCCCCGACGCCCAGCGGCTCCGCGTCGCCGGGCGTCTCCTCCTCGCCCGGCGCCTCCCCCGACGCCACCCCGGCCTCGCCGGACGCCTCCCCCGACGCCACCCCGACCACCACGGTGCAGCCCCGGTCGATGCCCTCGCGCTCGCCGGGCGGCAACCAGCCCAGCGCGTCCCCGACGGGCAAGGCCCTGTCGTCGGCGCTGACCTCGCCCGTCCCGAGCCCGTCGCAGACGGCGAGACAGGGCGACGACCGTCAGGGCGACGACAAGCAGGGTGACAAGCAAGGCGACCAAAAGGGTGACCAGAAGGGCGACCAGAAGGCCGCGACGCCGACCCCGGAGCCCTCTCAGGACCCCAACGCCGGCATCAACACCGATGGCGTCGACCCGGCGGTGCTCAAGCAGTTCCACGCGCTCGACTGCACCGACCCGAAGAACCGGGGCCAGGGCGTCCAGGACGACCCGAACAAGCAGTACGCCGCCTGTGAGTCGGACGGCAGCTTCAAGTACATTCTCGACGTCGCCAAGGTCGTCGGCACCGACATCGACACCGCGACCTCCGGCGTCCAGCAGGGCAGCACCGAGTGGGTCGTCCAGCTCGACTTCAAGAGCAAGGGCGCGACGGAGTGGAGCAAGCTCACCTCGGCCGCCTTCAACTCCCAGGAGCCGCGCAACAAGGTCGCGGTCGTCCTCGACGGCGTGGTCATCACCGCCCCCAACATCATCAGCCCGATTCCCGGCGGACGCGCCGAGATCACCGGCGGCTTCGACCAGCAGAGCGCCGGTGAGCTGGCCGAGCAGCTCAAGTACGGCGCGCTCCCGCTGAAGTTCGAGCGCAGCTCCATCGACACCGTCTCCTCGACGCTGGGCCAGGACCAGCTCGAAGGCGGCCTCGTCTCCGGCATCATCGGCCTGGCGCTGGTCGTCGTCTACTGCCTCCTCTACTACCGCGGCCTGGGCATCGTCGCCGTGCTGAGCCTCGTGGTGGCCTCGATCCTCACCTACACCGCGGTCGTCGTGCTCGGCCACAACGCCGGCTTCCGGCTGTCGCTGCCGCACATCATCGGCCTGGTGGTCTCGATCGGCATCACGGCCGACTCCTTCATCGTGTACTTCGAACGCATCCGTGACGAGATGAAGGAAGGCAGGCGGTCGCTGCGCGCGGCCGTCGAGGTGGCCTGGGTCCGCGCGCGGCGCACGATCCTGATCGCCGACGCCGTCATGTTCATCGCAGCGGTCGTGCTCTACCTGCTGGCGGTCGGCGGTGTGGCGGGATTCGCGTTCGCGATGGGCCTGACCACGCTGATCGACATCGTGGTGGTGTTCATGTTCACGAAGCCGTTCATCGCGTTGCTGGCGAGGGTGAAGTTCTTCGCCAAGGGGCACCCGCTGTCCGGTCTGGACGCCGAGCGCATGAGCCTCGACTCCTCCACCGGCTCCGGCCACAAGACCACCCCGCAGGAGGCCTGAGATGGGACTGGGGCGTCGCCTCTATCGGGGCGAGATCGACGTCGACTTCGTCGGCAAGTGGCGGCTGTGGTACAGCCTGTCGGGCATCCTGCTGGCGATCTCCATCGCCGGTCTGCTGATCAACGGGCTCAACCTGGGCGTCGAGTTCAAGGGCGGATCGGTCTTCTCCTGGCAGCCGAAGACGACGGTCGGCATCGAGCAGGTCCGCGAGACGTTCCTGGACGAGGGCGTGCACCAGCCGATCGTGCAGACGGCCGGCGAGCGCTACCGGGTCACGACCGAGACGCTGCCCGAGAGCAAGACCCTCGAGCTGCAGAGCGTCATCGCCAAGGAGTACGGCGTCACGGTCGACGACGTCAACATCCAGTCGATCGGCGCCTCGTGGGGCGGTGAGGTGTCCACCAAGGCCTGGTGGGGCCTGGCCGTCTTCATGGTGGCGATCATCCTGTACCTGTCGATGGCGTTCGAGCCGAAGATGGCGCTGGCGGCGATCGTCGCGCTCATCCACGACCTGGTCATCACGGCCGGCATCTACGCCTGGTCGGGCTTCGAGGTCACACCGGCGACGCTGCTGGGCTTCCTGACGATCCTCGGCTACTCGCTGTACGACGCGGTCGTGGTGTTCGACATGATCAAGGAGGTCACGGCCAAGCTGGGCGCGACGTCGAAGCAGACCTACTCGATGGCGGCCAACGACGCCCTGAACCACACGCTGATCCGCTCGCTCAACACCTCGCTGGTGGCGATCCTGCCGGTGGCGGCGATCCTGTTCATCGGCACCACGGTGCTGGGCGCGGGCACGCTGAAGGACCTGTCGCTGGCCCTGTTCGTCGGCATGATCGTCGGCACCTACTCCTCGATCTGCGTGGCCACGCCGCTGCTGGTGACGCTCAAGGAGCGGGAGCCGCGCTACCAGGCCATCGCCCGCCGGCTGGCCTCCACCGGGGGCGGCAAGGGCGCCAAGGGGTCGAAGGGCTCCAGGAGCGCGGCCACGGCCAAGGGCTGACCGCTTCGCCGACGCCCCCGCCCATGCGACCGGGCGGGGGCGTCCGCGCGTCTGAACGCCCCCGTGAGTGCGTCTGAACGCCCCCTGAGCGCTCGCGGGGCCGCGGGTGGGCTCCGGGGGCGCTGGTCGGATTACCGCCCGTCATGGGCCATCATGGAGCCCGCAAGCGTGGACAGCCCCCGAGGAGTGACGTGAAGACCGAGCTGAGCACGATGATCCTGGAGCGCATCCGGGACATCCCCGACTATCCGCAGCCCGGGGTGCTGTTCAAGGACATCACCCCGCTGCTGGACGACCCGGTGGCGTTCGCGGCCGTGGTGGACGAGCTGGCGGGGCTGCACGAGGTCGACAAGATCGTCGGCATCGAGGCGCGCGGCTTCATCCTGGCCGCCCCGGTCGCCTACCGGGCCGCCGCGGGATTCGTGCCGGTCAGGAAGAAGGGCAAACTGCCTGCCGCCACGCTGGAGGCGTCCTACGATCTGGAGTACGGTTCCGCGACCATCGAGGTGCACGCCGACGCGTTCCAGCCCGGCGACCGCGTCCTCATCGTCGACGACGTGCTGGCCACCGGCGGCACGGCGGAGGCGACGGTCGAGCTGGTGCGCAGGGCCGGAGCCGAGGTCGTCGGCGTGGCCGTCCTCATGGAGCTCGCCTTCCTCAAGGGGCGCGAGCGCCTGACGGGGGTGGAGACCCACGCCCTGGTGATCGTCTGAGCAGGACCCGCGGCGGCCCAGGTTCGCCGCCTGGATACACTGGGGGACCTGGACTCGAAAGTGAGGAGTCTGAGTGCCCCGTGATGTGGTCGCGCCCGACGTAGCGGACGCAGGCAGCGCCGAGACCGTGCCCGGCGCGCCCGCGGCACGTCGACGGCGATTTGGGGGTGGTGGCATGAACCCGGTGCTGGAGCCGCTGTTCCGGACCGTCCGCGCCACCCATCCCAAGGCCGACCTGCGGCTGATCGAGCGCGCCTACGACGTGGCCGCCTATCACCACCGCGATCAGAAGCGCAAGAGCGGCGACCCGTACATCACGCACCCGCTGGCCGTGGCGACGATCCTGGCCGAGCTCGGCACCGACGACGAGACGCTCTGCGCCGCCCTGCTGCACGACACGGTCGAGGACACCGCCTACAGCCTGGACGAGCTGCGCGGCGACTTCGGCGACACGATCGGCTCGCTGGTCGACGGCGTCACCAAGCTCGACAAGGTCAAGTTCGGTGACGCCGCCCAGGCCGAGACCGTGCGCAAGATGGTCGTCGCCATGTCGCGCGACATCCGGGTGCTCATCATCAAGCTGGCCGACCGGCTCCACAACATGCGCACGATGCGCTATCTGCCGGAGCACAAGCGCCATCAGAAGTCCCGCGAGACCCTGGAGATCTTCGCCCCGCTGGCCCACCGCCTGGGCATGAACACGATCAAGTGGGAGCTGGAGGACCTGGCGTTCGCCATGCTCTACCCCAAGCGCTACGACGAGATCGCGCGCATGGTGTCGGAGCGGGCGCCGCGCCGCGACCTGTTCCTGCAGGAGGTCATCGAGAAGGTCTCCGGCGACCTGCGCGACGCCAAGATCCGCGCCGTGGTCAAGGGCCGGCCGAAGCACTACTACTCGGTCTACCAGAAGATGATCGCCCGCGACGTGGCCTTCGACGACATCTACGACCTGGTGGGCATCCGGGTCCTCGTCGACAGCGTGCGCGACTGCTATGCGGCGCTCGGAACGATCCACGCGCGCTGGAACCCGGTCCCTGGCCGGTTCAAGGACTACATCGCGATGCCCAAGTTCAACATGTACCAGTCGCTGCACACGACGGTGATCGGTCCCGAGGGCAAGCCGGTGGAGCTGCAGATCCGCACCCACGGCATGCACCACAGGGCCGAATACGGCGTGGCCGCGCACTGGAAGTACAAGGAGGAGGTCGGCGGCCCCGGACCCGCCGGCAAGGTCAAGCCGGGCAGCGACATGGCCTGGCTGCGCCAGCTCCTCGACTGGCAGAAGGAGACCGCCGACCCGGGCGAGTTCCTGGAGTCGCTGCGCTTCGACCTGTCGGTGTCGGAGGTCTACGTCTTCACCCCCAAGGGCCAGGTCATCCCGCTGCCCGAAGGGGGCACGCCGGTCGACTTCGCCTACGCCGTGCACACCGAGGTGGGCCACCGGTGCATCGGCGCCCGGGTCAACGGCCGGCTGGTGCCGCTGGAGTCGCGGCTGGGCAACGGCGACACCGTCGAGATCTTCACCTCCAAGTCGCCCGACGCCGGGCCGTCGCGCGACTGGCTCAAGTTCGTCAAGTCCGGCCGCGCCCGTAACAAGATCCGGCAGTGGTTCTCCAAGGAGCGCCGCGAGACCGCGATCGAGGCGGGCAAGGAGGCCATCGGGCGGGCGATGCGCAAGCAGGGCCTGCCGCTGCAGCGGCTGATGTCCGGCGAGGCGCTGCTGGCCCTGGCCCGCGACCTGCGCTACCCGGACGTCTCGGCCCTGTACGCGGCCGTGGGCGAGGGCCACACGGCCGCGCAGACGGTCGTGCAGAAGCTCGTGGCGTCCATCGGCGGGGTGGAGAGCGCCGAGGAGGACATCGCCGAGACGTCGCTGCCCACGCGCCTGCGCGGCCGTCCCAGGGGCGGCGGGGCCGGCGTGGTCGTGGCGGGCGACGCCGACGTGTGGGTGCGGCTGTCCAAGTGCTGCACGCCGGTGCCTGGTGACGAGATCGTCGGGTTCGTCACCCGCGGCCACGGCGTCTCGGTGCACCGCGCCGACTGCACCAACGTCCAGCAGCTGCGCACTCAGCCCGACCGGCTGGTCGAGGTGAGCTGGTCGCCGGGCGACGACAGCGTGTTCCTGGTGGCGATCCAGGTGGAGGCGCTCGACCGGCCGCGCCTGCTGTCCGACGTCACCCGTACGCTGTCCGACCAGCACGTCAACATCCTCAGCGCCTCCGTCACCACCTCGCGCGACCGGGTGGCGGTCAGCAAGTTCACCTTCGAGATGGGCGATCCCAAGCACCTGGGCCACGTGCTCAAGGCCGTCAGGAGCATCCAGGGCGTCTTCGACGTCTACCGGGTGAGCGGCGCGGGCAGCTAGCGGGGCCGCAGGTCGGGCAGGTTGACGACGATCGCCTCCTGGGTGCTGCGCGCGATGACGACGACGGCCTCCCGCGAGGGGTCGGGGTTCTCCTCGCGGTGCGGCACGTACGGGGGCACGAAGACGTAGTCGCCGGGCCCGGTGTCGACGCGCCGCTCGCGACCGTCCTCCAGGAAGACGAACGACGGGGTGCCGCTGACCACGTAGATGGCGGTCTCCGAGGCGCCGTGGTGGTGGTCGGCCGAGCGGGTGGCGGGGGAGACGTGCGTCTGGCCCATCCACAGCCGCCGCGACCCGGTCGTGCCGTCGCTGATCGCGGCCAGCCGCCGCATGCCGGGCGTCTGCGCGGTGCCGCCGGACAGGCCGGAGGACGGCACGTGGCGCAGCGGCTGGTGGAACGGGTCGGCCTCGATGCGGTGGCCCTCCCACAGGCGGCCGCCGGCGCGGTCGAGGACGCCGGTCGCGGCGGCGGCCAGCCGGGCCGGGTCGTCGCGGGCGGCCAGCAGCTCGGCGGCCAGCTCGGGGTCCTGGGCGCGCAGCTCGCGCAGCAGCCACTTGCCGCTGCCGTGCCAGCGGCCCGCCAGCGACAGCGCCAGCCGGGCGGTCTCCTCGACGACGTGCCAGGAGGTGAAGGCGCGCTCGCCGGGGTCGCCGCCGCCCGCCAGGTCGTCCAGCAGGTCCGACAGCACGTAGCGGGCCCGGTCGAGCCGGGGCGCGGGCAGCGGGCCAGGACCGGCGTCGAGGCGGGCGCGCAGCTCGCGCTGGAGCTCGGCGGCCTGGCCGTCCGAGCGGTCCACGAGCAGGACGCCGTCGGCGCACAGGCGCATCAGCGTGGGCCGGTCGCGCGCGACGTCCTGCTCGACGAAGGCGAGCAGGCTGGTGCGGCTGTGCACGAGCAGCTCCACCGGCCACTCCCTCCACCGGCGCGACTCCTTCACCGGCCGGGCCAGGCCGTCGATCACCACGACGACGTCGAGGTCGGAGGTGGGCGTGCGCCGCCCGGTCACCGAGCTGCCGCCGAGGAAGGCGTACAGGGCGCCGGGAAAGAGCTCCTCGACGAGGGTGCGCGCGGCCGTCACGGGATCCATGACGGCCAGCATAGGTCTCAGAGCTGCCGGGAGAACGTGACCAGGTCGTTACCGGGGCCGTTGTAGCCGGGCACCGGCGGGCTCACCGCGAACCCCAGACGCCGGTGGAAGGCGATCGACGCCGTGCTGACGGAGGAGGTGATCGCCCTGACCACGTGGCAGCCGTGCTCACGGGCCAGGTCGAAGAAGCGCCCGTACAGGCGCCTGCCCAGGCCGGCCGCCCGCTCGCGCGGGCTGACGCCGACGAAGTGGATGTACGCCTCGCCGGGCAGCGACGGCGAGACGAGGCCGACGAGGAAGCCGGCCAGCCCGGCCGGCCCCTCGGCGACGAAGCTCGTGCGGTGAAAGTGGTCGAGGAAGAGCCGGGGGAGCACGGGCAGTATCGGCCGCCCCCACCACTCGTCGACCACCGCCGCGATCGCGTCATAGTCGCCGGGGACGGCGGACCGGATCTCGTCCACGCGCGTCAGCTGAACTCGGCCAGCGTGCGCTCGGCCTCCTCCAGCCAGGAGCGGCGCGCGATGATCGCCTCCTCGGCCTCCTTGGCGTCCTTGGCCCGGCCGTTGGCCTGGGCCTTGGCCAGCCGCTTCTCCAGCTGCTCGATCGAGGTGCGGAGCTGGTCGACCGTGCTCTGCGCGCGGGCGCGGGCCTCGGGGTTGGAGCGCTTCCACTCGGCGTCCTCGGCCTTGCGCACGGCGTCGTCGACCTTGCGCAGCCCGCCCTCCAGCCGGTCGCGCTGCTCGCGCGGCACCGGGCCGGCGGCCTCCCAGCGCTCCAGCAGGTTGCGCAGCGCCGCCCGGGCCGCGCGCACGTCGGTGACCGGGAGCAGCTTCTCGGCCTCGATCAGCAGCTCCTGCTTCACCTCCGCGTTGGCGGCCAGCGAGGCGTCACGCTCGGCGAAGACGGCCGAACGCGCCTGGAAGAACTGGTCCTGGGCGCCCTTGAAGCGCGCCCACAGCTCGTCCTCGACCTCGCGGGAGGCGCGGCCGGCGCTCTTCCAGCGCTGCATCAGGTCGCGGTAGACGGCCGCGGTCTCGCCCCAGTCGGTCGAGCCGGCGATCGCCTCCGCCTCGGCCACGATGGCCTCCTTGGCGGCGCGCACGCCCTCACGCTGCTCGTCGAGCCCGGCGAAGTACTGCTTGCGCCGCTTGGCGAAGGCCGTGCGGGCGGCCGAGAGCCGCTTCCACAGCTGCGCCTCGGTGACCCGGTCGATGCGGTCGGCGGCCTTCCACTCCTCGACGAGCTGGCGCAGCCGCTCGCCGCCGGACTTCCAGTGAGTGGTCTCGTCGGCGATGCGCTCGGCCTCGGCGACGATCCGCTCCTTGACGCCCCTGGCCTCGACCCGGGCCTGCTCACGCGCCGCCTTGACCTCCTCGCGGCGCTGGGCGACCAGCTCCGAGAGGGTGTCGAGGCGGGCCGTCAGCGCGCCCAGGTCGCCGACGGCGTGCGCGTCGGAGACCGCCTCACGCAGCTTGACGATGCTGGCCTCGGCCTGCGCCGGAGCCAGGTCGGTGCCGCGCACGCGCTGCTCCAGGAGCTGGACCTGGCCGGCCAGTTCGTCGTACTTGCGATGGAAGTAGGCCAGTGCCTCTTCGGGCTCGCCGGCCTGCCAGGACCCGACGGCCCGCTCTCCCTCAGCCGTACGCACGTAGACGGTGCCGTCGTCGTCTACCCGGCCCCACGGGTCGGTGCTCACCGTGTCCTCCCGCACTTTCCATCAGACCCTTCGGGACTCTTCGTCCCTAGTTTGTATTACGTCAGCTCTTGCCACTGATTGTCACGTCTTTGATTTCGACGGTTTCCTTGGGAGCTCCGGTCCCATCACCCGAATCGCCGATGACGCCCGCCTTGTTCACCTTGTCCAGGATGTCGAGCCCCTTCGTGATCGTACCCACCGGTGTGTAATCGGGGGTGAGACCGATGTCGCCGTACACGAGGAAGAACTGGCTCCCCGTCGAGCCCGGCGCCTGCGTCTTGGCCATCGCCATCACGCCGCGCTTGTAGGTGGCGCCCTCCAGGTTCTCCTCGACCATCACGTAGCCGGGCCCGCCCGAGCCGTCGCCCTGGGCCTTGCCGTCGGCCTTGGCCTTCGGGTCGCCGCACTGCAGCATCGGGAACTTGTCGTTGCCGAGCCGGTGGCACTTGCTGCCGTCGTAGAAGTTCTTGCTCGCCAGGTGGTCCAGCGAGTTGACGGTGCACGGCGCCTTGGCGTTGTCCAGCGTCACCACGATGTCGCCGAGATTGGTCTCCAGCGTCATCGTCTTGGTGGCCGGCTTGAGCTTCACCTCCGCCGGCGGCATGCCGACGTCCTTGACCTGTCCGCCCGCCGTGTCGGCGACGTAGCCGCACGTGCCGGTCGCCGGATCGTACGGCTTGGGCTGCGCGGCCGCGGAGGCGGTCTCCTGCGGCGCGGAGGCGGTCGGGGTGCTGGCTGCCTCCGTCGCGGAGTCGCCACCGCCCAGCATCGCCACCGCGGCGACGATGCCGCCCACCACGACGACCACGCCCACCGTGGAGCCGATGATCGCGGTGCGCTTGTTGCGCTGCTCACGCTCCAGGCGGCGCTGCATCTGCCGCTCGTAGTGCTCGCGTGCCAGCTGCTTCTGCCGGTCCTTCCCCGTGGCCACCGCTTTGCCTCCCATAGTCAATCAACTGAGGTGGGCGAATCGTATCGGCCAACGGGTAATGATTCGCAGCCCGGCGACCCGCACCGGTACCCTTCGGTTACATTCCCATTGGCATTTTTGACGAGATCAGCTGAGGCAGATGCTCATCGCCGGCTTCCCCGCAGGGGCCTTCCAGGCCAATTGTTACGCCGTCGCGCCCGCTGCGGGCGAGGAGTGCGTCATCATCGACCCAGGTCAGGACGCCACCGAGGGAGTCGAGGAGCTGCTGCGCGAGCACCGCCTCAAGCCGGTCGCGGTCCTGCTCACCCACGGCCACCTCGACCACGTGTGGTCGGTGGCCCCGGTCTGCGGCGCGCGCGACGTCCCCGCCTGGATCCACCCCGAGGACCGGCACCTGCTGAGCGACCCGGCGGCCGGCTGGTCGCCGACGAGCGCGTCGCTGTTCGGCGGCATCACGCTGAGCGAGCCCGACGACGTCCGCGAGCTGTCCGACGGCGCCGTGCTGGAGCTGGCCGGCATGGAGTTCACCGTCGACCACACGCCCGGCCATACCAGGGGGTCGGTGAGCTTCAGGCTGCCCGCTGACGAGATCATGTTCGCGGGTGACCTGCTGTTCGCCGGCTCCATCGGCCGCACCGACCTGCCGGGCGGTGACTATCCGACGATCCTGCGCAGCCTCGCTGCCAAGTGCCTGACGCTGCCTGACGATACGGTCGTCCTGCCGGGCCACGGACCACAGACCACGATCGGCCACGAGCGCGCCACCAATCCTTATCTCAAGGAGGCCGCGCCGCACGCCGGTCCCACACGAGGAATCTGATGACTTTCCAAGCACCGAAGGGCACGTTCGACTGGCTGCCACCCCGCTCCGAGCAGGTTCTCGCCGTCCGCGAGGCGCTCGTCGCCCCGGTACGGCTGGCGGGCTACGGCTATGTCGAGACGCCCGTCTTCGAAGACACGCAGCTGTTCGCCAGGGGCGTAGGCGAGTCGACCGACATCGTCTCCAAGGAGATGTACACCTTCCCCGACAAGGCCGGCCGCTCGCTGACCCTGCGGCCCGAGGGCACCGCGTCCGTGGTGCGCGCCGTCCTGCAGCACAACCTGCAGGCCGGGCAGCTCCCGGTCAAGCTGTGGTACTCCGGCAGCCAGTTCCGCTACGAGAACGTGCAGAAGGGCCGCTACCGGCACTTCTGGCAGGTCGGCGCGGAGGCGCTCGGCACCGAGGACCCCGCGCTCGACACCGAGCTGATCGTGCTGGCCGCCCGGGGCTTCGCCGCGCTGGGGCTGCGCAACGTCCGGCTGCTGCTCAACTCGCTGGGTGACAAGACCTGCCGGCCCGTCTACCGGGCGGCGCTGCAGGACTTCCTGCGCGGCCTCGACCTCGACGACGACACCCGCGCCCGGATCGAGATCAACCCGTTGCGCGTGCTGGACGACAAGCGGCCCGAGGTGCAGGCCCAGCTCACCGGCGCGCCGCTGATCGTCGACCACCTGTGCGAGGGCTGCAAGGCCTACCACGAGGAGGTCCGGTCCCTGCTGACCGCCTCCGGCATCGCCTTCGAGGACGACCCCAAGCTCGTGCGCGGCCTCGACTACTACACCCGCACCACGTTCGAGTTCGTGCACGGCGGGCTCGGCTCGCAGTCGGCCATCGGCGGCGGCGGACGCTACGACGGCCTCAGCGAGATGCTCGGCGGCCCGCCGCTGCCCAGCGTCGGCTGGGCGCTCGGCGTCGACCGCACGTTCCTGGCGATGGAGGCCGAGGGCCTGCTGCCCGAGACCGCGCCAGGCCGCGTCCAGGTGTACGGTGTCGCGCTGGGCGACGACGCCCGCCGCCGGATGTTCCACCTCGTCGCGGAGCTGCGCGGGGCGGGCGTCAGCGCCGACATGGCCTTCGGCGGCAAGGGGCTCAAGGGCGCGATGAAGGGCGCCGACCGCTCGGGCGCCCGGTTCGCGCTCATCCTGGGCGAGCGTGACCTGGCCGCCGGGGCCGCGCAAGTGAAAGACCTGACCACCGCTGAGCAGACCGAGGTGCCGCTGGCCCAGGTCGTCGACGTCTTGAAGGGGAAAGTGCAGTGATCCGCACGCATAAGGCCGGGGAGCTCCGCGAGGAGCACGCCGGGCAGCAGGTGACGCTCGCAGGATGGGTGGCCCGCCGCCGTGATCACGGCGGCGTGGTCTTCATCGACCTGCGCGACGCCTCCGGCTCGGCGCAGGTGGTCTTCCGCGAGGAGGACCACGCCCACGACCTGCGCGCCGAATACTGCGTGCAGGTGTCCGGCCTGGTACGGGTGCGGCCCGAGGGCAACGAGAACCCCGAGCTGCCCACCGGCGCGATCGAGGTCGTGGCCGAGACGGTCGAGGTGCTCAGCGAGTCGGCGCCGCTGCCGTTCCCCATCGAGGGCAACGTGGGGGTGTCGGAGGAGGCGCGGCTGAAGTACCGCTACCTCGACATCCGCCGCCAGCAGGTCGCCGCCGCGATGCGCACCCGCTCCAAGGCCACCTACCTGGCCAACGAGGTGATGAACGAGCTCGGCTTCGTCTACGTCGAGACGCCGACGCTCACCCGCTCCACGCCCGAGGGCGCGCGCGACTTCCTGGTGCCGGTGCGCCTGCAGCCGGGCAACTGGTACGCGCTGCCGCAGTCGCCGCAGCTGTTCAAGCAGCTGCTCCAGGTGGCCGGGCTGGAGCGCTACTACCAGCTCGCCAAGTGCTACCGCGACGAGGACCTGCGCGCCGACCGTCAGCCGGAGTTCACCCAGATCGACGTCGAGATGTCCTTCGTCGACCAGGAGGACGTCATCGAGGTCGGCGAGAAGCTGATCGGCAGGCTGTGGCGGGAGATCCTCGGCTACGAGATCCCCATGCCGCTGCCCCGCATGACCTACGCCGACGCGATGGCCCGCTACGGCTCCGACAAGCCCGACCTGCGCTTCGGCCAGGAGCTCGTCGAGATGACGGACTACTTCGCCGGCACGTCGTTCCGCGTCTTCCAGGCCGACTACGTCGGCGCGGTCGTCATGCCCGGCGGCGCCTCGCAGACGCGCAAGGAGCTCGACGGCTGGCAGGAGTGGGCGCGCAGCCGCGGCGCCAAGGGCCTGGCGTACGTGCTCGTCCAGGAGGACGGCACGCTCGGCGGCCCGGTGGCCAAGAACCTGTCGGAGTCCGAGACCTCGGGCCTGGCGGCGAAGGTCGGCGCGCAGCCGGGCGACGCCGTCTTCTTCGCGGCCGGCGCCCGCGGCGCCTCGCGCGACCTGCTCGGCGCGGCCCGGCTGGAGATCGGCCGCCGCTGCGGGCTCATCGACGAGTCGCAGTGGTCGTTCCTGTGGGTCGTGGACGCGCCCATGTTCGAGGAGGACGGCGAGGGCGGCTGGACGGCCGTGCACCACCCGTTCACCGGCCCCAAGCCCGAATGGGCCGACAACTTCCAGGACCACCCGGCCGAGGCGCTGGCCTACGCCTACGACATGGTCTGCAACGGCATGGAGATCGGCGGCGGCTCCATCCGTATCCACCGCGCCGAGATGCAGCAGCGCGTCTTCGACGTGCTCGGCATCTCCAAGGAGGAGGCGGAGAGCAAGTTCGGCTTCCTGCTGGAGGCGTTCAAGTACGGCCCGCCGCCGCACGGCGGCATCGCCTACGGCTGGGACCGGATCTGCATGCTGCTGTCGGGCGGCGACTCGATCCGCGACGTGATCGCGTTCCCGAAGACCGCCTCCGGCTTCGACCCGCTCACCGGCGCGCCCACGCCCATCACCGGCGTCCAGCGCAAGGAGGCGGGCGTCGACGCCCAGCCCAAGGAGAGCTGAGCCTCCGGCGCGCATGACAACGGCAGGCGTCCGACGGGACGCCTGCCGTTGTCGTTGCCGTCGCCGCTCGTCAGGTGAGGGTGACCTTCTTGATGATGATCGGCGTCTTGGGGGCCGTGGAGCCGCCGTCGCCGGTGATGTCGTTCTCGTTGACGATGACGCCGTCCTTGGCGACCTTCTCGATGATCTCCAGGCCCGACTGGACCATGCCGAGCACCGAGTAGACCGGGTCGATCTGGGCGTTCTCGTCCGAGAGCGAGATGGCAAACTGGCTGCTGTTCTGCCCGGCGGCGTCCTGCGGCTGGGTGAGGAACACCACGCCCTTCGTGTACGGCACCAGGCCCGCGGCCTCGTCACGGAAGACGTAGCCGGCCGTGCCCTGGCCGTCGGTCGGGTTCTTGCCGTCGGCCTTGGCCTTCGGGTCGCCGCACTGCAGCAGGAACAGGCCGGACGTCTCCGGGGTCACCAGGCGGTGGCACTTGGTGTTGTCGTAGAAGCCCTTCTTGGCCAGGAAGGCCATCGAGTTGACCGAGCACGGCGTGACCGCCGGGTCGACCTGGATGACGATGTCGCCGTGGTTGGTGGTGATCGTCATCTTCGAGAGCTTCATGTTGGGCTTCTTGCCCGGCATGCCCACGTACTTGACCGGGACACCGGAGGTGTCCTTCTTGTAGTCGCACGTCACGGGGCCGGTCGGCGTCGCCGTGGGCGACGGCATCTCGGTCACCGGCGGCGAGGGCGTGGCGGAGGCCGTGGGCGTGGTCGCCGCCGCGACCGTCTGCTTGTCGTCGCCGCCGACGAGGGTGGTCACCGCGAAGATGCCGCCCGCCACCACGGCCACGGCCACGCCGGCGCCGATGAAGGTGTTGCGCCTGGCCTTGGACGCCTGGCCCGCCGCGCGCTGCGCCTGCCGCTCCTTGTGCTCGCGAGCCAGCTGGCTCTGGCGGTCGTCGTCGTCGCCGCTCACCGGTATGTCCTCCATCTTTGCTGACACATGACCAAATAACTCCGCGAATGCTACCGGCCCCGCGATGTGCCGGACGTAAGTGACGAAAACTCACCGCAGTGACTCGACGGCGCTGACCACGGACGCGACCCGGGACGATCGGTGGCGGCGGGCGCGTAAACTCGCGATGTGGAGAGTCTGTTCGATTCAGCGGCTGAGGAGGCCACGCCGCAGCCTCTGGCGGTCCGCATGCGGCCCCGCACGCTCGACGAGGTGATCGGCCAGCGCCACCTGCTCGGCGCCGGCACGCCCCTGCGCCGGCTGGTCGAGAGCGAGGCGCCGATGTCGCTGTTCCTGTGGGGACCGCCCGGCACCGGCAAGACCACGCTGGCCTACGTGGTCTCCAACGTCACCAAGCGGCGCTTCGTGGAGATCTCCGCCGTCTCGGCCGGGGTCAAGGACGTCCGGGCCGCCATCGACGACGCCCGCCGCCAGCTCGGCATGTCCGGCCGCCAGACCGTGCTGTTCGTCGACGAGGTCCACCGCTTCAACAAGGCCCAGCAGGACGCGCTGCTGCCCGCCGTGGAGAACCGCTGGGTCACCTTCATCGGCGCCACCACCGAGAACCCCGCCTTCTCCGTCATCTCGCCGCTGCTGTCGCGCTCGCTGCTGCTCACGCTGGAGTCGCTGACCGACGACGACATCGCCGCCGTGCTGCGGCGCGCGGTCTCCGACGAGCGCGGGCTCGGCGGGCGCGCCACGCTCGCCGACGAGGCGCTGGAGCACCTGGTCCGGCTGGCCGGCGGCGACGCCCGCCGCTCGCTGACCTACCTGGAGGCCGCCGCGCTGCTCGACGACGAGATCACGGTCGAGGTCGTGGAGAAGGCCGCCGACAAGGCCGCCGTCCGCTACGACCGGCAGGGCGACCAGCACTACGACGTCATCAGCGCCTTCATCAAGTCGATGCGCGGCTCCGACGCCGACGCCGCGCTGCACTACCTGGCCCGGATGATCGAGGCCGGCGAGGACCCCCGGTTCATCGCCCGCCGCCTGGTCATCTTCGCCTCCGAGGACGTCGGCCTGGCCGACCCCACCTGCCTGCAGACCGCCGTCGCCGCCGCCCAGGCCGTGCAGCTCATCGGCCTGCCCGAGGGCCAGATCAACCTGGCGCACGCCGTCATCCACTGCGCGCTGGCGCCCAAGTCCAACGCCGTCGTCAAGGCCATCGGCGCGGCCGTCGGCGACGTGCGGCGCGGCCTCATCGGCCAGGTCCCCGGCCACCTGCGCGACGCCCACTACCCGGGCGCCGCCAAGCTGGGCCACGGCGAGGGCTACAAGTACCCGCACGACTTCGAGCACGGCCTGGTCCGCCAGCACTACGCGCCCGAGCAGGTGCGCGAGCGCCGCTACTACGAGCCGACCACGCACGGAGCCGAGGCGCCGGTCGCCGGACGCTGGGGAAAGATCCGCGAGTTCCTCAGGGGATCGGACCCGTCCTGACATGTCCTCACCGACCTCGTCCCCGGGACGCGATAGGGTCTTGGCGTTCCGGCCCAGCGTACGAGGGAGATGAGCGGATGCTTACCGCTGGAGAGGTCGCCGGGCTGATCGCCGCCACGGGATGGATCGTCCTGGTCTGCGTTCTCGCCATGGTGCTCGTCAAGCTCGCCAGGCTGCTCACCGAGACCACCAAGGCGGTCTCCGAGCTCAACGCGCGCCTGACGCCGCTGCTCGACGACATGAGCGTCACGGTCAACGAGACCAACCGGCAGCTCGTCGCGGTCGAGGCCATCGCCAGGGACGTCAAGCAGGTCAGCGGGCACGCCGCCAAGCTGAGCGCGGTGACCCAGACCGTCTTCACCGGGCCGCTGATCAAGGTGTCGTCGCTGAGCTACGGCGTCCGCAGGGCCATCGAGGCCCGCAGGCCGCGCAAGGCCGGGCGGCGGTGATCACGGCGATGATCAGACGGCTGTTCTACCTGTCGCTCGGCGCGCTCATCACGCTGTGGGTGATGCGCAGGCTGCAGGCGCTGCACCCCAACCACATCGCCCGCCGCACCGCCGACGGCGCCGCGGGCATGCTCGTGCGGGTGAGAGACTTTACCTCCGACGCGCTCGGCGAGGCCGCCGGACGCGAAATCGAGTTGCGGGCCCGCTTCGGTCTCGACAACGCTGAAGACAACCACTAAAGCAAAGGATGGCCACCATGGAGTCGGCAGAGATCGCGCGCCGCTTCCTGCGCTTCTTCGAGGAGCGTGGGCACAAAGTAGTGCCCTCGGCCAGCCTGATCGCAGAGGACCCCACGCTTCTCCTGGTTCCGGCCGGTATGGTGCCGTTCAAGCCGTACTTCCTGGGGCAGCGCAAGCCTCCGGCGTCCCGGCTGGCCACCGCCCAGAAGTGCGTGCGCACCCCCGACATCGACGAGGTCGGCAAGACCACCCGTCACGCCACGTTCTTCCAGATGCTCGGCAACTTCTCCTTCGGCGACTACTTCAAGGCCGAGGCGATCCCGTTCGCCTGGGAGCTGCTGACGCGCTCGGAGTCCGACGGCGGCTTCGGCTTCCCCGAGGAGAAGCTCTGGGCGACCGTCTACCTGGACGACGACGAGGCCTACGACCTCTGGCGCAACAAGGTCGGGCTGCCGGACGAGCGCATCCAGCGCCGCGGCCTGGAGGACAACTACTGGCACATGGGCGTCGCCGGCCCCGGCGGCCCCTGCTCGGAGATCTACTACGACCGCGGCCCCGAGTACGGCAAGGAAGGCGGGCCGGTCGCCGACGAGGACCGCTACCTCGAGGTGTGGAACCTCGTCTTCATGCAGTACCAGCTCAGCCAGGTCCGCACCAAGGTCGACTTCGACGTGGCGGGCGAGCTGCCGGCGAAGAACATCGACACCGGCATGGGCCTGGAGCGCATGGCGGCGATCCTGCAGGGCGTCGACAACATCTACGAGATCGACACCACGTACAAGATCCTCGACAAGGCGGCCGAGCTCACCAAGAGCCGCTACGGCAGCGACCCGCGCACCGACGTGAGCCTGCGCGTGATCGCCGACCACGTCCGCACCGGCACCATGCTGGTCGCCGACGGCGTGCTGCCCAGCAACGAGGGCCGCGGCTACGTGCTGCGCCGCATCCTGCGCCGCTCGGTGCGCAACCTGCGGCTGCTCGGCTCCGGTGACGAGCGCTACATGCACACCCTCACCGACGTGGCGATCAACGTCATGGGCGAGCAGTATCCCGAGCTCAAGGTCGACGCGCCGCAGATCCACGGGGTCATCGACGCCGAGGAGGCGTCGTTCCTCGGCACGCTGCGCACCGGCACGGCGATCTTCGACGTGGCCGTCGAGGAGACCAAGCGCAAGTCCGCCACGACGCTCTCCGGCGACCAGGCGTTCCAGCTTCACGACACCTACGGCTTCCCCATCGACCTCACCCTGGAGATGGCGGCCGAGCAGGGGCTCAAGGTCGACGAAGAGGGCTTCCGCCGGCTGATGAAGGAGCAGCGCGAGCGCGCCAAGGCCGACGCGGCGGCGAAGAAGACCGGCAACGCCGACATCTCCGTCTTCGGGCAGCTCCTGGAGAGCGCGGGCAAGGTCGAGTTCCTCGGCTACGACGAGACCGAGGCCGACACCACCGTCATCGGCATCCTGTCGGGCGGCGTCTCGGTCCCGGCGGCGGGCGCGGGCACCGAGGTCGAGGTCGTCCTCGGCCGCACCCCCTTCTACGCCGAGGGCGGCGGCCAGCTCGCCGACCAGGGCGTCATCCGCACCGCGGGCGCCGAGGTGGAGATCCACGACGTCCAGACGCCGGTCGCCGGCCTGGTCGTGCACCGCGGCAAGGTCCGCTCCGGCGAGCTGCGTGCGGGCGACGAGGCGCACGCGGAGATCGACCTGGAGCGCCGCCGCGCGATCTCGCGCAGCCACAGCGCCACCCACCTGGTCCACCGCGGCTTCAAGAACGCGCTCGGCGAGTCGGCGGCCCAGGCCGGCTCGGAGAACTCGCCCGGCCGCTTCCGCTTCGACTTCACCGCGGCCGGGGCGGTCCCGCCGAGCGTGCTGCGCGACGTCGAGGACGAGGTCAACGCCGTCCTGATCAACGACCTCAAGGTCAACGCCTTCTACACCTCGCAGGCCGAGGCGCGGGCGATGGGCGCGCTGGCGATGTTCGGCGAGAAGTACGGCGACGAGGTCCGCGTGGTCGAGATCGGCGACTACTCGCGCGAGCTGTGCGGCGGCACCCACGTGCACAGCTCCGGCCAGCTCGGCCTGGTCAAGGTGCTCGGCGAGCAGTCGGTCGGCGCGGGCGTGCGCCGCGTCGAGGCGCTGGTCGGCATCGACGCCTTCCGCTTCCTGGCGCGCGAGAGCCTGCTGGTCGCCCAGCTCACCGAGCAGCTCAAGGCGCGCCGCGAGGAGCTGCCCGAGCGCATCGAGGGCATCGTCACCCGGCTGCGCACCGCCGAGAAGGACCTGGAGAAGCTGCGCTCCGCCCAGGTGCTCCAGGTGGCGGGCGAGCTCGCCGCGCAGGCGGCCGACCTGCGCGGAGTCTCCGCGGTGACACACCGCGCGCCTGATGGCACCAGCGCCGACGATCTGCGTAAGCTCGCGCTTGACGTGCGCGGGAGGTTCCCGGCCGACCGTCCGGCGGTCATCGTGATCGCCGGAGTCCCCTCCGACCGGCCCGTGGTGGTTGCCGCGGTGAACGAGGCGGGACGCGAGCGCGGGCTCAAGGCCGGGAGACTGGTCGGCGTCGCCGCCAAGGCGCTTGGGGGTGGCGGTGGCGGCAAGGACGACGTCGCGCAGGGCGGTGGCACCAGGCCCGACGCGATCGACGACGCGTTGCGGCTGGTCGAGCAGGCCGTCGGCGAGCAGCTCGGCTGAGATGAGGTTCGGCACGCGGCTCGGCGTCGACGTCGGGTCCGTACGCATCGGCGTGGCGCGCAGCGACCCTTCGGGGATGCTCGCCACGCCGGTGGAGACCGTCAGGCGGGGCGAGGGCGACCTCGACCGCATCGCCGCGATCGCGGCAGAGCACGAGGCCGTCGAGGTGGTGGTGGGGCTGCCCACCTCGCTGTCCGGCCGACAGGGCCAGGCGGCCCAGCTGGCGCGCGAGTTCGCGGCGCGGCTGGCCGCCCGGCTGGCCCCCACGCCCGTCCGGCTCTTCGACGAGCGGCTCACCACGGTGGCCGCCCAGCAGGGGCTGCGGGCCAGCGGCGTGCGCGCCAAGAAGCAGCGCGGCGTCATCGACCAGGCGGCGGCCGTGGTGCTGCTGCAGGACGCGCTCGACGCCGAGCGCGCGACCCGCAGGCCGCCGGGCCGGCCGGTCGACCCGCCTTCCGCGACAGGCGACGGCCCGTCCGCATGACGGCCGTGCTCCACCGCTCGAAGATCGCTAAAGTGATCGTCGGCCGGTGCCGCCGCGTGGAAACTGTTACCCAGCGTGACGATCAGATGCGCGTGGCGTGTCCGGCGACGGGTGATCCGCACCGGTTTAACGCGACGAATCCGGTGCATAGAATCACGAAATTCACCGACAAAGAGAGCGGGTTCGTGAGATACCGGAAAGAGCCGAACGACAACCTCGGGACGAACTGATGCTCGCCGGGCTGCATCCCACCCCGCGGGAGCGCGCCGGTGTCACCGCGCGAAGCTCCCGACCCGGGACACACACGCTCTTTCCGTCCTCTAGCATGGCTACTCACAGTGACCCCTGCCGGCCGTCGCAGCGTGTCCGGCACATCCCCCTCGTCCGCTCGGTGACCCCCCACCGCCGGGTGTCACCGAGTGACCCCGGGCCAGCAGTTCCGGGAGATTGGCCGGCTCACCTATGAACGATCTCGACATGGACTTCCTCCTCGGCGCCGAGGACGACGACGGCCGGGGCGGGCGTCGCGCCAGGGGCTCGGGCAGACGCGGCGGGCGCAGAAGGCGCAGGCGCCGCAGCCGGGGCCGCTTCCTGGCCCCGCTGCTCGCGTTCATCGTGCTGGCGGGCATCATCGGCGGTGGCGGCTACTACGGCTACCTGTGGGTCAGTGATGCCATCGTCCCCGACGACTACGCCGGCAAGGGCAGCGGCGAGGTCGTGATCGAGATCAAGGACGGCCAGAGCGCCTCCGAGGTGGCCCAGGAGCTGGAGCGGCAGGGGGTCGTCGCCAGCGCCAGGGCGTTCACCAACGCCGTCGACAGCGCGGGCAAGAGCTCGTCGCTGCAGCCCGGCTCGTACAAGCTCCGCAAGCAGATGGCCGCCGCCGAGGCCGTCAAGCTGCTCCACCCCGACGCGCGGCTGCGCCTGACGGTGACGCTCAAGGAGGGGCTACGCCTGTCCGACACCTTCACCCAGCTCGCCGAGGCGACCGGCAGGAACGTGAAGGAGTTCGAGACCGCGGCCAAGAAGCCCGACGAGCTCGGCCTGCCCAGCTACGCCAAGGGCAAGCTGGAGGGCTACGCCTTCCCCGCCACCTATGAATTCCAGCCCAAGGCCACCGCGTCCGAGATGCTGGGCCAGATGGTCGAGCGGTTCAACCAGTCGGCCGAGAAGCACGACCTCAAGGCCGCCGCGAGGAAGCGCGGCTTCACCGCCCACCAGATGCTCACGATCGCCAGCATCGTCCAGGCCGAGGCGGGCCGGCACGAGGACATGGCCAAGATCGCCCGGGTCATCTACAACCGGCTCGACCACCAGCCGGAGATGCACCTGCGCATGGACAGCACGGTGATGTACGCCTGGAAGCGCTACAAGACCGCGGCCACGCACGCCGAGCTGGAGATCGATTCGCCGTACAACACCTACAAGCACCTCGGCCTGCCGCCGGGCCCGATCGCCAACCCCGGCGACCACGCGATCGAGGCGGCGCTGAATCCCGCCAAGGGCTCCTGGCTGTACTTCGTGGCCACCGATCCCAGCAGGAGCAGCGTGACCAAGTTCGCCACCACCGAGGCCGAGTTCGAGGCGCTGCTCGCCGAATACAGACGGAACGGCGGCTGATCCGGGGATGAGGGCCGCGGTCCTGGGCTCGCCCATCAGCCACTCGCTCTCGCCGTTCCTGCACCGGGCGGCGTACCGGGAGATGGGCCTGACCGGCTGGAGCTACGAGGCGTTCGAGTGCGACGAGGCGCGGCTGCCCGCGAAGCTGCGCGAGCTGCGCCCGGTGCGCGGCGAGCGCGCCGGTGACGCGAGCGCGTGGGCGGGGCTGTCGCTCACGATGCCGCTCAAGCGCGCCGTGCTGCCCCTGCTCGACACCGTCTCGGAGCTGGCCGTCGAGGTGGGCGGCGCCAACACCGTGGTGTTCTCCGATGGCGCCGCGCACGGCGACAACACCGACGTGTACGGGATCACCCAGGCGCTGGCGGAGGCCGGGGTGCCAGCGCCGCGCTCGGCCACCGTGCTCGGCGGCGGCGCCACGGCCGGGTCGGCGCTCGCGGCGCTGCGCGAGCTGGGGCTGTTCGCGGTGACGCTGATCGTGCGCGATCCGGCCCGGGCGGGGGAGACCGCGGCCGTGGCCGAACGGCTCGGAGTGACGCTCTCGGTGCGGACGTTCGACAAGCTCGACGCCGCGCTGGAGGCCGACCTGGTCGTCTCGACGCTGCCCGGCGGTGCCGCCGACGCCTACGCCGACCGGCTGGCGCGGGTGCCGGCGCTCTTCGACGTGGTCTACGCGCCCTGGCCGACCGTCGCGGCGGCGGCCGTGCGCGCGGCGGGCGGCACCGTGGTCGGCGGGTTCGCCATGCTGCTGCACCAGGCGGTGCGGCAGGTGGAGCTCATGACCGGCCGCACGGACGTGCCGGTGGACGCCATGCGCGCGGCCGGCGAGGCGGAGATCCTCAGGCGATCCAGCGAGCGGGCATGACCAGCGCGGATGACCAGCGGGGATGATTCGAGGAAGCTCCGTGGTTGTGGTAATGTAGCTCTCTGATCGGTCCGGCATGACTTGCTGGACGCGCAAGCGGAGGTCTCCCTCCCACCCGAGTCGCCGCGAGGTGGCCGGGTAAAGGATCACGCCGGACTACTCCGGGGAGCTTGAGGCCACGAAGCCGAAAAGCTCAGTGGCCCCGCATGCGCGACGTGCGGGGCTTTTCGCGTTGCGGCGAAGAGCTGCCCGGCACGACGAGCACGTAGGGATCGCAAACCTAGGAGGCCCCATCAGCACTGAGCCCCGCATCAACGAGCGTATCCGAGTTCCCGAGGTCCGCCTCGTGGGCCCGAACGGCGAGCAGGTGGGCATCGTGTCCATTCACGACGCCCTGAAGCTCGCCCAGGAAGCCGACCTGGACCTCGTCGAGGTCGCGGCGACGGCTCGACCGCCCGTGTGCAAGCTCATGGACTACGGCAAGTTCAAGTACGAGTCCGCGATGAAGGCGCGCGAAGCGCGCAAGAATCAGGCGCACACGATCATCAAGGAGATCAAGCTCCGGCCGAAGATCGACCCGCACGACTACGAGACCAAGAAGGGTCACGTGGTGCGGTTCCTCAAGGCGGGAGACAAGGTCAAAGTCACGATCATGTTCCGCGGCCGTGAGCAGTCCCGGCCGGAGCTCGGCTTCCGGCTGCTGCAGCGGCTCGCCGAGGACGTCCAGGAGCTCGGGTTCGTCGAATCCCAGCCCAAGCAGGACGGCCGAAACATGATCATGGTGATCGGTCCGCACAAGAAGAAGGCCGAGGCCAAGGCCGAGAAGGCCGCCGCCAAGGCACAGCGTGGCAGCGAGGAGCCTTCCGTAGAGGAAGTGTGACCCGCGGTTCGGGTTTAGCCTTACTGGACACCCGAGCAGGCCACCCCGCCACACGAAGACGCCGCGACCGGGCCGGCCAGCACCGGCCCGGCCACCGGCACGACCGAATGAGGAGAGACGGCGACATGCCGAAGATGAAGACGCACAGCGGTGCGAAGAAGCGGTTCCGGCTCACCGGCACCGGCAAGGTCAAGCGCCGCCGCGCCAACCGCGCGCACTACAACGAGTGGAAGTCGTCCACGCTGACGCGCCGTCTCAAGAACGAGGTCGTCCTTTCCGACGCCGATTCCAAGAAGATCAAGAAGCTGCTCGCCAAGTAGCGCGAACTTTCCCCGGGGAGAAGAAACATGGCACGCGTGAAGCGGGCGCTCAACGCCAAGAAGAAGCGCAAGGTCGTCCTCGAGCGGGCGAGCGGTTACCGTGGCCAGCGGTCGCGGCTCTACCGCAAGGCCAAGGAGCAGATGCTCCACTCGATGACGTACGCCTACCGGGACCGCAAGGACCGTAAGGGCACGTTCCGTCGTCTCTGGATCCAGCGGATCAACGCCGCCGCCCGCCAGAACGGCATCACCTACAACCGCCTGATCCAGGGTCTGCGTCTGGCCAACATCGAGGTCGACCGCAAGATCCTCGCCGACCTCGCGGTGAACGACAGCCAGACCTTCGCCACGCTCGTCGAGGCCGCCAAGAAGGCGCTCCCGGCGAACGTGAACGCGCCGGCCGCGAGCTGAGCCGTACCGAGCTGAGCCAAGGGCCCGCCTGACGGTGGGCCCTTTGCCGTGCCCGGGACCGGTTCGCCCGAAGCCGGTCGTCCGGGCCGACCGTTGTGAGAGCCAGGGGGATGAGATGGCCGGGACCGAGCTGACCAACCTGAGGTCGCCGCGCGTGAAGGCGGCCCGCAGGCTCACCAAGCGCGCCTTCCGCGAACAGGACCGCAAGTTCCTGGCCGAGGGCCCGCAGGCGGTGCGCGAGGCGCTCAAGCTCGACGGCGTGACGCTGGAGCTGTTCACCACCGCCGAGGCCGAGCTGCGCCATCCCGAGCTCGTCACCCAGGCCACCCTCCAGGGCCTGCCGGTCCACCGGGCCAGCGGCGAGGTCATGGCCGAGCTGTCGCAGACCGTCACCCCGCAGGGGCTGCTGGCCGTCTGCCGCCACGTCCACGTGCCGCTCGGCGAGGCGCTGCCCGCCGAGCCGAAGCTGGTCGCCCTGCTCGCCCACGTACGCGACCCGGGCAACGCCGGCACCGTGATGCGGGCCGCCGACGCCGTCGGGGCCGACGCCGTGGTCTTCACCGACGCCTCCGTCGACCCGTACAACGGCAAGTGCGTGCGCGCCAGCGCCGGGAGCCTGTTCCACCTGCCGGTCGTCATCGGCGAGCCGGTGGCGGCGGCCGTGGCGCGGCTCAAGGAGCGCGGGCTGCGCGTGCTGGCGGCCGACGGCGCGGGCAAGCACACCCTCGACGACGTCGACCTGTCCGGGCCGGCCGCGTGGATCTTCGGCAACGAGGCGTGGGGGCTGCCCGACGACGTGCTCGCGCTCGCCGACGACGTGGTCCGGGTGCCCATCTACGGGCAGGCGGAAAGCCTCAACCTGGCGACCGCCGCGGCGGTCTGCCTTTACTCGTCCGCGAGGGCTCAGCGAGTGCCCTAGGCGGCGGGAAACCCGCTATTGTCGGCCTTGTAGGCGGAGGAGGCGAGGTCGTGCACGGCGCAGACACCGACGGGCGGGTGGTGGCCGCCGCGTGTTCGATCGCCATCGACGACCTGCCCGACGGGCTCATCGTGACCGACCGGTTCGGCCGTGTCCTCGCCGTCAACCGGGCCGCCGCCCGCCTCACCTCCGTGACGGCCGAGCGCGCCGTCGGCCGCGACATGAGCGAGGTCTTCCCCTTCCGCGACAACGACGGGCGCGAGTGGTGGAAGGCCCTCGACCCCGAGGGCGGCCTGCGCACCCGCAGCCGCGTCCCCGAGCGCCCGCTCCACCTGCCCGGCGGCCAGGAGCTGTACGTGGCGGCCAGGCTCGTGCGCGAGCCCGAGCGGTGCGGCGACGTCGAGCGCGTCACGATCACCCTGCGCGACGGCGGCGCCCGCGCCCGGCTGGAGCGCAGCCGCGCCGACCTGGTCTCCACCGTCGCCCACGAGCTGCGCTCCCCGCTGACCAGCGTCAAGGGCTTCACCGCCACGCTGCTCGCCAAGTGGACGCGCTTCACCGACGAGCAGAAGCGCGTCATGCTGGAGACCGTCAACAACGACGCCGACCGCGTCACCCGGCTCATCACCGAGCTGCTCGACGTCTCCCGCATCGAGTCGGGCCGGCTGGAGCTGCACCGCCAGGTCGTCGACCTGCCCGCGCGGGCGCGCCGGGTCATCGCCGGCCGGGTCGCCGCGGGCGAGCAGGAGGACCGCTTCCGCCTCGTCGTCGGCGACGACCTGCCCGAGATGTGGCTCGACCAGGACAAGGTTGACCAGATCCTGGCTAACCTGGTGGAAAACGGAGTGCGTCACGGGCGCGGAACTGTGACGATCGAGATCGAGTCCGTCGAATGGGGAGTGGCCGTGTCGGTGCGCGACGAGGGCGAGGGCGTCAAGCCCGAGCTGGCTCCGCGCGTCTTCAGGCAGTTCTGGCGCGGCGGCAACAGCCGCCGGCGGGGCGGCACCGGCCTGGGCCTGTTCATCGTCAAGGGCCTGGTCGAGGCGCACGGCGGCACCATCATCGTGCAGCGCGCCCCCGAGGGCGGCGCGGAGTTCCGATTTACCATGCCCACCGGCACTCCTGACTTCGCATAAACAGGACCGGTGGGCCGGGCCACTAGACTTTTCCCGCTCAAGCCCTGGATACGGAGCTCACTCTTGTCTGACTACGACCCCGTCGAGGTCACCCCGCTGCACGCCGACGAGGTGGCGCGCATGGAGGCCGGCGCCCTGGAGGCGATCAAGGCGGCCGACACGCTCGACGCACTCAAGCAGGCCAGGCTGGCGCACGCCGGCGACCGCTCGCCCATCGCCCTGGCCAACCGCGAGATCGGCGCCCTGCCTCCGGCCGCCCGCGCCGAGGCCGGCAAGCGCGTCGGCGCCGCCCGCAGGGCCATCGGCGAGGCGCTGGCCGCCCGCCAGGCCGAGCTGGAGGCCGAACGCGACGCCCGCGTGCTCGTCGAGGAGACCGTCGACGTCACCCTGCCCTGGGACCGGCGCCCGCGCGGCGCCCGCCACCCGCTGACCACGATGCAGGAGCGCATCGCCGACACCTTCGTCGCCATGGGCTACGAGGTCGTCGAAGGCCCCGAGCTCGAAGGCGAATGGTTCAACTTCGAGGCGCTCAACATCGCCAAGGACCACCCGGCCCGCTCCGAGCACGACACGTTCTTCGTCGGCTCCGCCGACTCGGGCATGGTGCTGCGCACCCAGACCTCGCCGCTGCAGATCCGCGCGCTGCTGGAGCGCGGCGTGCCCTGCTACGCGATCGCGCCCGGCAAGACGTTCCGCACCGACGAGCTCGACGCCACGCACACCCCGGTCTTCCACCAGACCGAGGGCCTGGCCGTCGACAAGGGCCTGACGATGGCCCACCTCAAGGGCACGCTCGACCGGTTCGCCGAGGTCATGTTCGGCGAGGGCATCACGACCCGGTTCCGGCCCAACTACTTCCCGTTCACCGAGCCGTCGGCCGAGCTGGACCTGAAGTGCTTCGTGTGCCGCGGCGCCTCCGCGGTGCCCGGCAACCCGCCCTGCCGCACCTGCAAGAGCGAGGGCTGGATCGAGTGGGGCGGCTGCGGCATGGTCAACCCGCGGGTGCTCGTCGCCTGCGGCGTCGACCCGTCGGTCTACTCCGGGTTCGCCTTCGGGATGGGCATCGAGCGGACGCTGATGTTCCGCCACAACGCCGAGGACATGCGCGACATGATCGAGGGAGACGTGCGCTTCACGCTCCCGTTCGGAATGGAGATCTGATGAGGGTCCCGCTTTCCTGGCTGCGGGAGTGTGTCGATCTCCCGGCGGCGGTCACCGCGCAAGAGGTGGCCGACCAGCTCACCGCGGCAGGGCTCAAGCTGGAGTCCATCACCTCGCACGGCCACGACGTCAAGAACGTCGTCGTCGGCGAGGTGCTGGAGATCGAGGAGCTGACCGGCTTCAAGAAGCCGATCCGCCACTGCAAGGTCGAGGTCGGCGAGGCCGCGCCCCGCGAGATCGTCTGCGGCGCCACCAACTTCGCCGCCGGCGACCGCGTCCCGGTCGTCCTGCCGGGCGGCGTGCTGCCCGGCGGGTTCGAGGTCGGCGCCCGCAAGACCTACGGCCGCATGTCCGAGGGCATGATCTGCTCCGAGCGCGAGCTGGGCCTGGGCGACGACCACGGCGGCATCATGGTGCTGCCCGAGGGCACGCCCATCGGCGCCGACGTGGTCGAGCTGCTCGGCCTGCGCGACGACGTGCTGGAGCTGGAGATCACCCCCGACATCGGCTACGCGCTGTCGATCCGGGGCGTGGCCCGCGAGGTCGCCACCGCCTTCGGCGTGCCGTTCCGCGACCCCGCCGCCGTCGAGCCGCCCGCCGAGACCGAGCAGTCCTGGCCGGCGTCCATCGCCGACGAGACCGCCTGCGACCGGTTCGTGCTGCGCCGCGTCACCGGCTTCGACCCGGCCGCGCAGAGCCCGCTGTGGATGCGCGTACGCCTCACCCGCGCCGGCATGCGGCCCGTGTCGCTCGCCGTCGACATCACCAACTACCTCATGCTGGAGCTCGGCCAGCCGCTGCACGCCTTCGACGGCGCCAAGCTCACCGGCCCCGTCGTGGTGCGCCGGGCGCGCGCGGGCGAGCGGCTGGAGACGCTCGACCACGTCGTACGCGACCTCGACCCCGACGACATCCTCATCACCGACGAGTCCGGGCCGATCTCGATGGCCGGCACCATGGGCGGCCTGCAGACCGAGATCTCCGAGGGCTCGACCGACATCGTCATCGAGGCCGCGCACTTCTCCGCGACCGGCATCTCCCGCGAGTCCCGCAGGCACAACCTCGTCTCCGAGGCGTCCAAGCGGTTCGAGCGGGGCGTCGACCGCGAGCTGCCGCTCGTCGCCTCCTGGCGGGCCGTGTCGCTGCTGGCGGAGCTCGGCGGCGCCACCGTCCAGCCGGGCGTCACGCACGCCGAGGTGGACGTGACGCCCGCCCGCATCGCCATCCCGGCGAGCCACCCCGGCGACATCGCGGGCCTGCCCTACTCCAAGGAGACCGTCGTCCACCGCCTGGAGCAGGTCGGCTGCGTCGTCACCGACGGCGCCGACCCGGCGGTGCGCAGCGGCGGCGTCGACCCGACCGGCGTCGTCACCGGCGGCGAGCTGGCCGCCCGGCTGGCCGTCACCGGCGACGACATGATTACGGTGACGCCGCCGTCGTGGCGCCCCGACCTCACCGACCCCAACGACCTGGCCGAAGAGGTCATCCGGCTGGAGGGCTACGAGAAGCTGCCCTCCGTGCTGCCCAAGGCCCCGGCCGGCGCCGGGCTCACCGAAGGGCAGCGGCTGCGCAGGCGCGTCGGCCGGGCGCTCGCCGAGGCGGGCTACGTCGAGGTGCTGGCCTACCCGTTCATCAGCGCCGACGACTTCGACCGGCTCCAGCTGCCCGCCGACGACGCGCGCCGCCGGGCCATGCGGCTGTCCAACCCGCTGGCCGAGGACGAGCCGCTGATGCGCACCACGCTGCTGCCGGGGCTGCTCAAGGTCCTGGTCCGCAACGCCGGGCGCGGCTTCGCCGACGTGGCGCTGTTCGAGACCGGCGCGGTCTACCGGCCGCGCGAGGGCGCCCCCTCGGTCGCGCCGGTGCTCGGCGTCGAACGCCGCCCCACGGCCGACGAGCTCGCCTCCATCGAGGAGGCGCTGCCCGACCAGCCGATCCGGGTCGCGGCCGTGCTCGCCGGCGAGTTCGAGCGCTCCGGCTGGTGGGGCGCCGGCCGCCAGGCCTCCTGGGCCGACGCCGTCCAGGCCGCCCGCCTGATCGCCGGCGAGGCCGGGCTGGAGCTGTCGATCACCGCCGACCAGCACGAGCCGTGGCACCCGGGCCGCTGCGCCGCCCTCTACCTGGGCGACACGCTCATCGGCCACGCCGGCGAGCTGCACCCGCGCGTGGTCGAGGCCTACGGGCTGCCGCCGCGCACCGCCGCGCTGGAGCTGGAGCTGACCCGCCTGGAGGCGGCGCTGACCGGCCCCGTCGACGCCCCGGCCATCTCGTCCTACCCGATCGCCACCCAGGACGTGGCGCTCGTCGTCCCCGACTTCACCCCGGTCGCGGACGTCGAGGCCGCGCTGCGTGACGGGGCGGGCGAGCTGCTGGAGTCGGTGCGGCTGTTCGACGTCTACGCGGGCGAGCAGGTGGGCGAAGGCAACAAGTCGCTCGCCTACAGCCTGCGCTTCCGCGCCCCGGACCGCACGCTGACGGTGGAGGAGACGACGGCCGCCCGCGACGCCGCCGTCGCCCTCGCCGCCGACCGCGTCGGCGCCCACCTGCGCACCTCCTGACCCCGACCCCCAGGGCCGGTACGGACTCCCGTACCGGCCCTCGCCATGCCTAGAAGGCGTCGATCTCGGTGAGGTCGAGGTCGATGTCGAAGGGGACGGTGACCTTGAGGCGGTCGTGGTAGATGCCGGTGGGCACGTAGGAGCGGGTGGGCGGGTTGAGCTCGTGGACGTAGACGACGGGCCTGCCGGAGTCGCTTTCGACGCGCCAGAAGTGCGGGATGCCGGCTTCGGCGTAGAGGACGGGCTTGCGGTCGCGGTCGCGCTCCTCCGACTCGGGCGAGACCACCTCCGCCGCCAGCACCACGTCGGCGGCCTCGTAGAAGGTGGCGTCGGGGCGGATGACGGCCCGGGGGCCGAGGACGATGAGGTCCGGCTCGGGGCGCTGCCGGGGGCCGAGCTTCACGCTCATCTCGCGGCGGACCCGGTGCCCTTCGGGGGCCGCCGCGCGCAGCCCCACGGCCAGCAAGAACAGCGCCGAGGTGTGGAAGTCTCGCTGTGGGCTCACGAAGACCAAGCTTCCGTCAATCAACTCCGTGTGCGCAGGCAGATCCGGAATGTGATCGAGGTCTTCCGCCGTGAAGCCCTGCGGTGGCGGGAACACCCAGTCGGGTAGCGAAGGTGGCGTCATCGTCAGGCTCACCGCTTCGGCCGTCATGGTTCTTACCGTAGCAAGCTACTTCGATCACTGTAGGTGAACGAGTGCCGGGCTGACGAGTGGTGAGAGAATGCGGCTCTATGAGGCAGCTGCTCGTGTTCGGTGAGAGGGACGACGCCGAAGAGGTGGCCGAGACGCTGGGGGAGTGGTTCCCGGGGCTGGGGGTGCCGCGGGTGGTGCGGGAGACCCTGGCGGGGGAGGACGACGCCGAGGACGCCCAGTGGGTCGTGGTGCTCGACGGCGCCGACGGGGTGGATCCGGTGAAGGTCGACGAGCTGGTGGAGCGCTACGACGGGTGGCGCGAGGACGCGTAGGGCGCCGGAGCGGGCGTGCTCCGGCGCCCGGCGGGGCGGTGCGGGTCAGCCGATGGGCTCGAAGGGGTTCGGGGGCTGGGCGGTCCAGCGGTGGAGCTGGGCGTGGGCGGTCTGCTTGGTCACCCCGTCCTCGACGATCTTGCCGTCCTTGACGACGTAGAAGCGGCCGTCGTCCAGCGAGGCCAGGCCGTACTGGCCGCCCGACTCCCAGCCTCGGACGCCGCTCTGCGGGTCGTGCAGGCCCTTGGGGGCGAGGGGGAGGATGGCGCCCTGCTCCGGCTGCGGCTGGCCCTCGACGGGCCCGGTGACGGGCTTGGCCGAGGCGTCGACGGTGAAGAGCGAGTAGTTGGGGAAGCCCGGCTTGGCGCCCTTGTAGGCGGCCATGAGCCAGGTGCCGCTGTGGCCGTCGAACTCCAGGTTCTGCACTCCGTACCTGGTGTTGCCGGTGCGGACGAAGTACTTGCCGGCGGGGGCGTCGGGTCCGGCGGTGTGCGGGGCCGACTGGGTGAGGGGGCGCTCGTACTTGCGCCACTGGTTCACGTCGTACTGCAGCAGGACCTGGTGGTCGTTGTCGGCGCGGGTGGTGTTGGAGTAGACGCCGTAGGCGACGGTGAGCTTCTGCTTGCCGTGCCGCTTGCCGAACTCGGGCCCGAACGCGACGCCGTCGATGCCGCTGCAGCCGTAGCGGTGGTCGGGGGTGTCGGCCACGTTGCCGTCGAAGACGCCGTCGCCGTTCATGTCGGCGCTGTAGTCGGCCACGACCTCCTTGAGGTAGACGGTCTTGACCACGTCGGAGTTCTCGGCGTCCATGCCGAGGCTGGTGATGCGGTCGACGTCGAAGATCGCGATGTAGAACGCCTTGGCGTCCTTGTACTCCAGCGAGCCGTAGACGCGGCCGTCCTGCCGGTTGAGATCGAGGTCGCCCAGGTGGCCGGTGAAGCCGGTCACCGAGCCGACGGGCTTGCCGGTCAGGTCGGTCTTGACGAGGAGGTTGGTGAACGAGAAGTACATGAAGCCCTTCTTCTCGTCCACCGCGATCCCCTGGACGTGCCCCGCCTGCCAGGCCCCGCCGTACACCTCCGCCGGGAAGGACGGCCGGTCGGCCGCGTGGGCGGGGAGGGAGACGAGGGTGGAAGCCGTGAGGGCGGCGGCCAGGACGTGTGCGACCCGCATGTGTTGCCTTTCAGGATGTTCCTTGACGAACCCGGACAATAGGGCGTCGCAGAAGATCCTTACAGACTTCTAGACGGCCAGTCCATGTCCGCTGGTCAAACTCCTGGTGAGGCGGAGGTCGTGGGAGCCGTCGGCGCGGGTCAGCTCGTAGTAGAACCACCACTCGTCCCCTACGGCCAGCGCGTTCACGTAGCGGAGTGATCCGGTGCCATACGGCGAGACCGACCAGGGACCGCCGGGCGTGAGGCTGCGCCAGGAGCGCAGGTCGGCGGAGACGGCCAGGCCGCAGCGCTCCTCGTAGTTCTCCTCGTGGGAGGCCGAGCCGTCGTAGAGGCCGAGGAAGCCGCCCTCGACGGGCACGACGCTGTTGAGCCGGGCCTGGTAGCGGTCCCAGCCGCCGCCGACCGCCAGCGCCTCGCCTTCCCAGCGGAACTCCTCGCCGCCGTCGTCGGAGACGGCCAGGCCGGTGGGGTGGATGGTGGCGCCGACCGCGTAGACGTCGCCGCTCGCGTGGGCGTCCGCGCGCGGCCCGGCGAACGGGGCGGCGTAGCTGGCGAACAGGTACGTCACCCCGCCCCAGGTCAGCGCGTACGGGTCCTTGACCCCCTCGGTGCCGGTGGACGCGGCCGTCAGGATCGGGCGGCGGGCGGCGAGGTCGAAGCGCGCGGGGTGGGCGGCGGTCAGCCCGTCGATCCGCCAGCGGTTGTCGGCCGGATCCACGTACGAGATCAGCAGCCGGTAGCCGCCGGACGCGGTGCGGGTCAGGCAGAAGCGTTCCATGGAGGGGGTGCCGAGCTCGTCCTTGCGCACCGACCACACGTCGGTGAAGCGCACGCCGTCGTCGGAGACGGCCACGGCGCAGCGCCAGCCGCGCTCGGCGTCGGCGCCCCGGGGGCGGCGCTGCCGGTAGGTGAGCCAGAACCGCTCGCCGTCGTGCAGCACGCCGGCGCTGCCGGCCCAGTAGCCGGGCTCGTCGCGTTCGGGCCGCAGGACGACGGTCGCGCCGGCGGGGTCGATCGGGGGGAGGGGCATGGGGCCTCGCAGGCGGGAACGGGCGGCCCGCGGAGGCCGCCGTGAAATTTGCTCAGATTGCGAAATTAACCCGCCGTTCGTCACGCGCCGCAACCCTCGTTACGCGAACGTTACGGGCCGTACACGATCATCTACGGCGTCATTTCTGCTGGTGAAAGCCGAAATTTCGGCCCGTGGACCGTTTTTTCCGGGTTATTGACCAAAAAGAGTGGCGGTCGGCAGACTCTGCCCTATGCCCGGTCCACTCTCACAGTTGCGCCGCGGGCACGAGGAGCTCGTCCTCGGCCTGTTGCGCCGGCACGGCCCGCTGAGCCGCGGCGAGCTCGGCAAGCACTGCGGCCTGTCCCGCACCACCCTGTACGACATCCTGGCCGAGCTCGTGGCCAGCGGCGCCGTCGTCGCCGCCACTCAGCAGGAGGCGCCGCGCGGACGCGGCAGGCCCGCCGAGACCCTCACCCTCAATCCCGACGCCGGCCAGGCCATCGGCATCGACTTCGCCCGGCGCGCCGTGCACGTCGCCGCCGTCAACGTGGCGCACGAGGTCGTCGGCTCGGCGAGCGAGCCGCATCCGGCCGGCCTGCCGTGGGAGGAGCGGGTGGAGCTCGCCGCCCGGCTGGTGCGCGGCCTGACCGGCGCCCACGGCGGCGGCGCGCTGCGGCTCGGCGCGCTCAGCGCGATCGGCGTCGGCGTCGTCGGCCCCGTGGGCGGCGGCCCGAGAACCGAGGACGGTCGCGGTGACGGTCGCGGTGACGGTCGCGGGGGGAGCGATCCCCGGGGGCACGAACGGCTCGCCGGGCTGCTGCGCGAGCGCTTCGGCGTGCCGGTGCTGGCCGACAACAACACCCGGCTGGCGGCGCTGGCCGAGTCCATCTGGGGCGCGGCCACCGGTGTCGAGGACGTGCTCTACCTGCGGCTGTCGCACGGTGTCGGCGGCGGGCTGGTGGTCGGCGGATCGCTGCACCGCGGCGCGTACGGGCTGTCGGGGGAGTTCGGCCACATCACGGTCGACCCGGCGGGCGCGCGCTGTGACTGCGGCGGGACCGGCTGCCTGGAGACCGTCGCGTCGATAAGGGCCGTGCTCGACGCCTACCGGGCGGCGGGCGGGCGCGCCGAGGACGTGCCGGAGCTGGTGAAGGCGGTGCGCGAGGGCGACGCCGTCGCGCTCGGCCTGCTGCGCGACGTCGGCTCGCGCGTCGGTGCGGTGCTCGCCGCGCTGTGCAACGCGATCGGCCCCAGCGTGGTCGTCGTCGGCGGCGAGCTGGCGGAGGCCGGGGCCGCGCTGCTGGACCCGGTCGGGGAGACGCTGGGCGCGCAGATCATGCCCGTCACCCGCGACCGGGTGAGCCTGCGCAGGGCCACGCTGGGCGAGGCCGCGGGCGCGCTCGGGGCGATCGCCCTGGTCCTGCATGAATCGCCCCTGCTGTCCCGCTATCCGGCGGACGGCGACGAGGCGGAGCGGCCTCCGGCGGCGCCGGAGCGAGCGGAGGAGACCATGAACCCTGGGAGGCGGCGATGACCGCGATCTCCGCGCCGCAGCGCAAGACGGGCGGCGGGGCCGAGGGGCGCAGGCCGCGCCGCTCGATCGTGCTCAACCTGGTGGCCGTCGTCATCGGCCTGGCGGTCTGGACGCTGCTGGCGTCGGTCGGCGTGCAGGGCATGCCCGGCCCGGCCGAGGTCGCCGCCCGGGCGGTCGAGCTGGTCGCCGACGGCACGCTGGCGATGGACGCGCTGGCCAGCCTGCGCCGCGTGCTGCTCGGCTTCCTGCTGGGCACGCTGCTGGCCGTGCCGGTCGGGTTCCTGATGGGCTGGTACGCCACCGCGCGCGGCCTGCTGGAGCCGTACGTGCAGTTCTTCCGCACGATCCCGCCGCTGGCGATCATTCCGCTGGCCATCGTGCTCATGGGCATCGGCGAGGTGCCCAAGGTCTTCGTGATCTTCCTGGCGTCGTTCCTGTCGAGCGTCGTGGCGACGTTCCAGGGCGTGGTGGACGTGGACAAGACGCTGATCAACGCCGCCCGGGTGCTCGGCGCCTCGGACCGGACCATCTTCCTCAAGGTCGTGGTGCCGGCCTCCACGCCGTTCATCCTGGTCGGCATGCGGGTCGGGCTCGGCTCGGCGTGGGGCACGCTGGTGGCCGCCGAGCTGATCGCCGCGCAGGAGGGGCTCGGCTTCCGGATGCAGCAGGCCCAGCTCTACTACGACCTGTCCACGATCTTCGTCGGACTGATCGCCATCGGCGTGCTCGGCCTGCTGATGGACCGGCTGCTGCTCCTGGCCGAGCGACGACTCACCGACTGGCAGGAGCGCCGATGACCACCAAGATCTCCTTCAGGGACGTCGTCAAGACCTACCCGATGCGCGAGGGCACGTTCACCGCGCTCGACCACGTCAGCCTGGACATCGCCGACCAGGAGTTCGTCACCGTCGTCGGCCCGTCGGGGTGCGGCAAGAGCACGCTGATGAGCATGGCCGCCGGGCTCGTCGAGCCGTCGGCGGGCCAGGTGCTCGTGGACGGCGAGCCGGTCGCCGGCCCCGGCCCCGACCGCGGCGTGATCTTCCAGCAGTACGCGCTGTTCCCCTGGCTGACCGTGCGCAAGAACGTCGAGTTCGGGCTGAAGCTGGCCGACCTCCCGGCGGAGGAGCGCAAGCGCCGCGCCGAGCGGGCCATCGAGCTCGTCGGCCTGTCGGACTTCGCCGACGCGCTGCCCAAGACGCTGTCCGGCGGCATGAAGCAGCGCTGCGCCATCGCCCGCGCCTACGCGGTCAACCCGAAGGTGCTGCTCATGGACGAGCCGTTCGGCGCCCTCGACGCGCTCACCCGGGTGCAGCTCCAGGACCAGCTCCTGCACACCTGGAGCCAGGACCAGCGCACGGTCATGTTCATCACCCACGACGTGGACGAGGCCGTCTACCTGGCCAGCCGGGTGATCGTCATGGCCGCCAGGCCCGGCCGGGTCCAGCGGATCATCGACGTCGGCCTGCCCTACCCGCGCACCGAGGAGATCCGCCTGTCGCCCGAGTTCGGCCGCATTCGCAACGAGGTCTGGCACTCCGTCTACCACCAAGCTCCCGCGGCCTGATCGGCCGACGAAACCCCCCGGAAAGGACGTACCCGCCATGCGTGTGCTTCGCCGCGCCCTGACGGCCGCCACAGCGGTGATCATGATGTCGCTGTCCGTGTCCGCGTGCTCCGAGGACGGCTCCACCGTCCGCTTCGGCTACATCAGCGACTACAACGGCGCCAGCCTGCTGGCCATCGCCGACAAGCAGGGCCTGTGGGAGAAGCAGGGCCTGACGCCCGAGATCAAGGTGTTCACCAACGGCCCGCTGCAGATCCAGGCGCTCGGCGCGGGCGACCTCGACTTCGGCTACATCGGCCCGGGCGCCATGTGGCTGCCCGCGTCCGGCAAGGCCAAGGTCGTGGCCGTCAACACCCTCGCCTACGCCGACCGCGTCATCGCCCGGCCCGGCATCGCGAGCATCCGGGACCTGAAGGGCAAGAAGGTCGGCGTGCCCGAGGGCACCTCCGGCGACATGGTGCTCAACCTGGCCCTGCGGAAGGCCGGCATGACCGTCGAGGACATCGAGAAGGTGCCGATGGACCCGGCCACGGTCGTCTCCGCGTTCGCCGCCGGGCAGATCGACGGCGCCGGCATCTGGTACCCGCTGATCGACACGATCAAGGCCAAGGTGCCCGGCACGGTCGAGCTGGCCAGCACCAAGGAGTTCCCGGACAACTCGTTCCCGACCGCGTTCGTCGGCGGCAACGAGGTGGCGCCTGAGCTGACCGAGAAGGTGCTCAAGGTGCTGCAGGAGGCCAACGACTGGCGCGCCGCCCACCCGGACGAGGCGATCGCCGAGGCGGCGGCCCTGCTCAAGCTCGACAAGGCCAAGGTCGCGGCCGACGCGGCGAACGTGCAGACGATGTCGACCGCCGACCTGGTCGCCAAGACCCAGGACGGCAGCGTCGGCAAGTGGCTGAACAGCCTGAGCGAGTTCTTCGTCAGCACCGGCCAGCTCCCGTCGGCCCCCGACCCGGCCACCTACTACACCGGCGATCTCTACACGAAGGCCTACAGTAAGTGAACCTGCTGTTCCTGATGACCGACCAGCACCGCGTCGACACGCTGGGCTGCTACGGCAACCCGCACGTCGCCACGCCGAATCTCGACCGGCTGGCCGAGACCGGCACGCGGTTCGACCGGTTCTACACGCCCACGGCCATCTGCACCCCGGCGCGGGCCAGCCTGCTCACCGGGCAGGCGCCGTTCCGGCACCGGCTGCTGGCCAACTACGAGCGCAACGTCGGCTACCTGGAGGACCTGCGCGACGACGCCTTCACCTTCCCGGAGGCGCTGAAGGAGCGCGGCTACCGGCTCGGGCTGATCGGCAAGTGGCACGGCGGCACCCACCGCAACGCCGCCTCGTACGGCTTCGACGGCCCCGACCTGCCCGGCTGGCACAACCCCGTCGACCACCCCGACTACCTGGCGTACCTGAAGGAGCGTGACCTGCCGCCGTACCGGATCTCGGACCTGATCCGCGGCACCACGCCCAACGGCAACCCGGGCAACCTGCTGGCGGCGCGGCTGCACCAGCCGGTGGAGGCCACGTTCGAGCACTACCTGGCGACGCGGGCGATCGAGCACCTGGACCGTTACGCGGCCACCGGGGAGCCGTTCTTCCTGGCGACCCACTTCTTCGGGCCGCACCTGCCCTACTTGCTGCCGGACGAGTACTTCGACCTGTACGACCCGGCGCTGGTCGAGCTGCCGCCCTCGATCGCTGAGACGTTCGAGGGCAAGCCGCCGGTGCAGCGCAACTACAGCGAGCACTGGACGTTCGACACGATCCCCATCGAGGTGACGCGCAAGCTGATCGCCGTCTACTGGGGGTACGTGACGCTCATCGACCAGCAGATCGGCCGCATCCTGGACAGGCTCGACGAGCTTGGCCTCTCCGACCGGACCGGGGTGTTCTTCACCGCGGACCACGGCGAGTTCACCGGGGCGCACCGGCTGCACGACAAGGGCCCGGCGATGTACGAGGACATCTACCGCATCCCCGGCATCATCCGCGTCCCGGGGGCGCAGCCGCAGGTCAGGGACGAGTTCGTCACGCTCACCGACTGCACGGCGACGATCCTCGACCTGGCCGGCTGCGACACCTCCCCGGCGGTCGACAGCCGCAGCCTGGTCCCGCTGGTGCGCGGCGAGCGGCCGGAGTGGGCCCCCGAGCTGGTCGCCGAGTTCCACGGCCACCACTTCCCCTACCCGCAGCGGATGATCCGCGACGAGCGCTACAAGCTGGTGGTCAACCCCGAGTCCGTCAACGAGCTGTACGACCTCGCCGGCGACCCGCACGAGCTCAGCAACCGCTACGAGCACCCCGAGCTGCGCCCGGTCCGTCAGCGCCTCATGCGCAGGCTGTACGACCTGCTCCGGGAGCGCGGCGACAACTTCTATCACTGGATGACGCCCATGTACGACATCGGCGCCTCGGACTACGACCCGAGCCTGAGCGCCTTCGAGCCGGAGAGCAGCCCGGCGTGAGCCCGGCCTAGGCGGTCGTCGGCTCCTGGGCGCGGCGCGCCCGCTCCGCCAGCGCGTGCTCGTCGGTACGGGCGTCGTAGCGGCGGAAGGCGGGCAGCGCCGCGCTCAGCAGCGCGACCGCGCCCACGCACATCAGCCCGCCCAGGCCCAGCGACAGCCTCGGCCCGCCGAGCTGGCCCATCAGCGACGCCCTGGCGTTGCCCAGCATCGGCCCGGTCGAGTAGGACAGCAGCTCGATGCCCGCCAGCCGGCCGCGCATCTCGTTCGGGATCGTCTGGTTCCACATCGTCATCCGGAAGATGCCGCTGATCATGTCGGCGGCCCCGGCCAGGGCCAGGCAGGCGACCAGCGCCCAGAACTGCGGGATCGCGGCGGCCAGCGCCACCGCGACGCCCCACACCGACGCGGCCACGATCACGCCGAGCCCCTGCCGCTGCACCCGGGCCGCCCAGCCGCCGGTCACCGAGGCGATGAGGGAGCCGATCGCGCCCGCCGAGTAGAGCAGGCCGACGGCCGGCAGCGCCCCGTACTCCTCGGCCAGGCCGGGGAACAGCGCGGTGGACATGGCGAACACCATCGCCGCGATGTCCACCAGGTAGGTGCCGACCAGGTCCTTGCGGCTCACCGCGTAGCGCAGCCCGTCGATCAGCGACCTGATCGAGGCGGGCTGGGCGTCCTCGGCCGGCGGGCGGGATCCGATCCGCCACAGCAGCGCCAGCGACAGCAGGAAGCTGACCGTGTCGAGCCCGTAGGCGAAGGCCGCACCCCATTCGGCCACCAGCCAGCCGCCCAGCGCGGGGGCGGCGATCGCGCCGAAGTTCCACCGCAGGCTCGTCAGCACCGCCGCGGCGCCGAGCTGCTCGTGCTTGACCACCTGCGGGATCAGCGACTCCATGCTGGGCCGCTGCAGGCACGAGATGGCCATCGCCAGCGCCCCGACCACGTACAGCACCCAGATCTGCGGCTCCGGCAGCATGGCGTTGACCATGAGCGCCGCCGCCGTCACGGCCAGCCCGACCTCGCTCAGCAGGATGATCCTGCGCCGGTCGAGGGAGTCGGCGATCGCGCCGCCCCACAGCCCGAACACGACCATGGGCACGAACTCGACCAGGCTCATCATCCCGACGGCCACGTACGAGCCGGTGAGCTGCCACATCTGGAACGGCAGCGCCACCATCGTGATGAACGTGCCGAACATCGTCACGACGCCGGAGGCCATCAGCAGCCGGAAGTCACGCGAGTCACGCAGCGGGCTCAGGTCCGGGGCGAGTCTGCTGAGCTGGGATATCACACGACGGCGCACGGGCGTCGATTGTCCACGCCCGTGCGCGTTCCCGGCAAACCGTTTTCCGCCCGGGTCAGCGGAGCTTGCGCAGGCCCATGATCTGCAGCTCGGCGAACACGCCCACCACGAGCGCCTGGGCGATGGCCCACACGGCGCCGATCGTGGTGAACTCCATCATCCCGGTGATCACGGCGGCGACGCTGCCGAGCGTCCAGGCGATGTTCAGCCCGATCACGGCCTTGACGCCCGCCTGGCTGACCGTGCCCCTGGCCGCCAGGAGGCCGACGGCGACGCCGTACACGAGCAGGAACGCCCCGATGCCGCGCAGCAGGCCCGCGTCCGGCCCGAGCAGGTCGCTCACCAGGCCGGCCCCGGCGAGGTAGACCAGCCCGTTGGCGCCGGTGACGACGGCGTCGAGGGCCAGCACGAGGCGCAGGAACTTGGCGCGGCCGGTGGTGGCGACGGTGAGAGTGGTCATCTCGCTTCTCCTTCAAGGATTCTGTCCGACACCGCAACCGTGCCATCACGGGCGTAGGCGGCGCGATTACGCGTGAGGTAATGCGGCCTCCGGGCGGCGGTTCAGGCGGGCGAGCTCGCCGGGGGTGAGCTTCAGCCCGGCGGCGGCGGCCGAGTCGGTGATCGAGGCAGGCCGGGTCGCGCCCGGGATGGGAATCACCCGCGGGCTCAGCGCGAGCAGCCAGGCGAGGCAGACGCGCTGCGGGCTCACCCCGCGCTCGCGGGCGACCTCGTGGAAGACGGTCCCCCCGGCGGGCTCGCCGCTCTCCAGGGCGCTGCGGGAGATGCCGCCGAGCGGGCTCCACGGCAGGAACGCCAGCCCGAGCTCGTCGCACAGCCGCAGCTCCGGCTCGCCGTCGCGGACGGCGGGGGAGAAGCGGTTCTGCACCGACACCAGCCTTTCGCCCAGGTCGAGCCGGGCCAGGGCGATCTGGTCGCGGTCCACGTTCGACAGGCCGATCATGCGGATCTTGCCCTCGTCGTGCAGCTCGCGCAGCGCCCCGACCGACTCGGCGAACGGCACCGCCGGGTCCGGCTTGTGCAGCTGGTACAGGCCGATGGCCTCGGCGCCCAGCCGCCGCAGCGACGCCTCGCAGGCGCGCCTGAGGTGGCGCGGGTCGCCGTTCACCGTCCAGGAGCCGTCGCCGGGCCGCCCCCGCCCGCCCTTGGTGGCCACCAGGACGCCGTCGACGCCCCGCAGGGCCCGGGCGACGAGCCGCTCGTTGTGGCCCTCCTCGCCGGCGTGCCAGTGGTAGGAGTCGGCCGTGTCGATCAGCGTGACGCCGGCGTCCAGCGCCGCGCGGATCGTGGCCACGGCCCGGTCGCGGTCCGGCCGCCCCTCGACGGACAGCGGCATCGCGCCCAGCCCGACGGCGCCCACGCGGACGTCCCCGATCACGCGCACCCTGCCACCCCCGCCACAACCTCCGCCGCCACCCCGGGCAGCCAGGCGCCCAGCTCCGAGAAGCGGAACCCGAGCCCGCTCGCCCGGCCGTTGTCCAGGGCGTACGCGCGCCCGAACGAGTACGGGGACACCTCCTCGCCGACGGTGTAGACGGCCCGGCCGGCCCCCGCGGCGGCCAGTGCGTCGCACAGGCCGAACACGTCGGCCGCCCCGTGCGAGCAGGCGTTGACCGGCCCGGTGAACGAGCCGCGCACCGCCCACACGAGCACGTCGGCGATCTCCTCGTGGCTGACGAACGTCGCCGGGCGGGGCCGCCGGTGCACCACGATGGGGACGCCGTCGCGCATCCGCCGCGCGTAGTGGGCCAGCCGCCCGGTGAAGTCGGCCCCGCCCAGCACGTGCGCGGTGCGCACCGCCACCACCTCGAACGGCGGGCGCCCGGCCAGCACCGCCTCCGCCTGCCGCTTGCCCTCGCCGTAATGGGCCGCCAGGAAGCCCGGGTCGCGCCACGGCAGCTCCGGCCGCACCGGCCAGGCGCCCGCGTCCACCGCGTCCTCCGCCCACGGGCCGCCGTCGAGCCGGTCGTACACCTCGGCCGTCGAGGTCATCACGTAGCGGCCGGCGCGCCCGGCGAAGACGCGCCGCGCCGACGCCGCCTGCAGCGGCGTGTAGCAGACCTGGTCGAGCACCACGTCGAAGGAGCGTCCCGCGAGCGCGGCCCGCAGCCCCGCCTCGTCGTCGCGGTCGGCCGCCACGTGCCGCACCCCTTCGGGCACGGGGGCCGAGCCGCGGCTGACCACGGTCACGTCGGCCCCCTCGTCGCGCAGGCGCTCGACCACCCGCCTGCCGAAGTACCGGCTGCCGCCGATCACGCACACACTGTCCATGCGCACAGCCTCGCGGCACTACAGTCATCAGCGGTAGTGGTGATCTGCTTATCCGGTCGTAAGGAGCACTGATGATCGATGTCCAGCGCCTGCGGGTGCTGCGCGAGGTCGCCCGGCACGGCAGCTTCAACCGCGCCGCCGCCACCCTGCGCTTCACCCCGTCGGCCGTCTCCCAGCAGATCGCCGCCCTCGAACGCGGCCTCGGCCTCCCGGTGGTCGAGCGCAGCACGCGCGGCGTGACGCTCACCGCGGCCGGGCGCACGCTGGTGGAGACCGCCGACGCCATCGCGGCCGAGCTGGCCGACGCCCAGGAGCGCCTCGACCGGCTCTCCCGCCAGAGCGCGCGGTTCACGGTCGCGGCGTTCGCCAGCGGCGGCAGGCGGCTGCTGCCGGCCGCGCTGGCCGCCTTCAGCGCCCGGCACCCCGAGGCGGAGCTGACGATCCTGGAACGGGAGCCGGAGGAGAGCCTGCCGCTCGTCCGGGAGGGGCGGGCCGACCTCGCCCTCGCCTACCACTTCGACGGCCCGCCGCCCGCCAGGCCGGGTGACCGGTCCGGCCTCGACTGGACGCCGCTCGCCGCCGACCCGCTCCAGGTGGTGCTGCCCGCGGGCCACCCGCACGCCGGGCGCGCCGCCGTGCACCTGGCCGAGCTGGCGGGCGAGCGGTGGGTGCTCGGCTGCCTCAAGACGGCCGGGCTGATGGACCGCTACGCCGCGCTGGCCGGGTTCGAGCCGCGCGTCTGCTGCGCGGCCACCGACTACGGGTTCGCCCAGTCGCTGGTCGGCGCGGGCGTCGGCGTCGCGCTCATCCCGAGCGTCGCGCTCGGCGACACGCCCGGCCTGGTGGCCGTGCCGCTGGAGCCGCCCGCCCCGGCGCGCCACATTGGCGTGGCCACGCCGCGCCGCCACCGCGGCGCCACGCAGCCGTACGTCGAGTCGCTGCTGGAGCTGCTGCGCGGTTAGGCGCCCAGCACCTCCCTGCGCAGGCGGGTCTTGAGGATCTTGCCGCCGGGGTTGCGGGGCAGCTCGGTGTCGCGGAACCACACGTGCGCCGGGATCTTGAACTTGGCGATCCGGTCGGCCAGGAACGCCGTCAGCTCCTCGCGCGTGGCCGAGGCGCCCGGGGCGAGCCGGATCACCGCCCCGACCTCCTCGCCCAGCTCGTCGTGCGGCACGCCGATCACCGCCACGTCGTCCACCGCCGGGTGCTCGAACAGCGCGGCCTCGACCTCGGCGCAGTAGACGTTCTCGCCGCCCCTGATCACCATGTCCTTGGCCCGGTCGACGATGTAGACGAAGCCCTCCTCGTCGATCCTGGCCAGGTCGCCCGTGTGCAGCCAGTTGTCGACGAACGTCTCGGCGGTGGCCTGCGGCTTGTTCCAGTAGCCCATGATCACGTTCGGGCCGCGCAGGCAGAGCTCGCCCACCTCGCCCGGCGGCAGCTCCTCGCCCATCGGGTCCACCACGCGCACGTCCACCACGGCCGTCGGGCGGCCGATGCTGTCGGGCTTGGCCTGGTAGTCGGCGCCGCCGTTGCCGATGGCCAGCGCGGTCGTCTCGGTCATGCCGTAGCCGTTGGACGGCGCCCGGTCGGGCAGGTTCGCGGTGATGCGCTCCAGCAGCTTGGGCGGGGCGGGGGCGCCGCCGTAGCCGAGCGTCGTCAGCGAGGACAGGTCGTGCTTGCCGAAGTCGGGGTGCGACATGAGCTGCCAGGCGTTCGTCGGCACGCCGATCATCGCGGTGACCTTCTCCCGCTCGATCAGCTCCAGCGCCTGCTTGGGGTCCCACTTGTACATGAGCACCAGGCCGCCGCCGCTGAAGATCGTCGTCATCAGCGCCGAGAAGCAGCCCGTCACGTGGAACAGCGGCACCGTCAGCAGCGTCACCCGGCGCACCGCCGACGCCTCGGCGTAGTCCTTGCCCGCCATCGTCACCGCGCGCATCAGCCCGTAGGCGACCGTCATCGGCGCCTGGCCCAGGTTGCGGTGGCTGCCCAGCGCGCCCTTGGGGCTGCCGGTGGTGCCGGAGGTGTAGAAGATCGTGGCCGGGTCCTCGGGGGACAGCTCCACGTCGGGCAGCCGCACGCCGGGCTCGACCACGCCCAGCACGTCCTCGAACGAGCGCGCGCCCGCCGGGACCTCGCCGCGGGCGACGATCAGCGGCACGCCGGTGCCCGTCAGCCGGGCCGCGCGCTCCCCGTCGGCGACGATCACCTTGGCGCCCGAGTCGCTGACCCCGTAGGCCAGCTCCTTCTCCGTCCACCAGGCGTTGAGCGGCACCGCGATGGCCCCGGCGGCCAGCGCCGCCGAGAACGCGATCGACCACTCCGGGTAGTTGCGCATGGCCACGGCGACCCGGTCGCCCTTGCGGACCCCGTACTCCTCGACGAGCCGGTTGGCGAGCGTGGCGGCCCTGCGGAAGTGGTCCTCGAACGTGACGTGCTCGTCCTCGTACACCAGGAAGACCTTGTCGCCGTGGAAGGCGCTGTTCTCCAGCAGGGTGCGGAAGTGGCCGGGGGCGTGCTTCCACGTCCGTATCCCGCTCTCGCCGATCTCCTCGACCTCGAAGAGCTGGCCAGGGCCGGTGAGCTGGGCTTGCACCTCGGCGTGCGACAGGGTCATGACGCAGAACTCCCGCAGTGGAACGGCATCCGGATAAATCACAGTACCGACCGGTTAGTACGTCGCGCTAGACCAATGTTCCGGAGTTCCTGATCTCGACATGTGGGACGGCGAGACGCCTCGACTTGCATGTTCATCATCGGGAGTACATAGTCTTTACAAGCAAGCCTATGAGCTATGATGCATGAATATGCAGGAGGTCAGATGAGAGCCGCGATCGCCGGAGCCAGCGGCTATGCGGGCGGCGAGCTGCTCCGCCTGCTGCTCGGCCATCCGGAGCTGGAGATCGGCGCCCTCACCGCGGCGTCCAGCGCCGGCAGCGCGCTCGGCTCCCACCAGCCCCACCTGCCGCAGCTGGCCGACCGGGTCATCCAGGAGACCACCGCCGACGCCCTCGCCGGGCACGATGTCGTCTTCCTCGCCCTGCCCCACGGCCACTCCGCCGCCGTGGCCGCCCAGCTCGGCCCCGCGACGCTCGTCGTCGACTGCGGCGCCGACCACCGGCTCGCCGACCCCGCCGCCTGGCAGGAGTTCTACGGCGGCGAGCACGCCGGCACCTGGCCCTACGGCCTGCCCGAGCTGCCCGGCCAGCGCGAAGCGCTCCGGAGCACCCGCCGCGTCGCCGTCCCCGGCTGCTACCCCACCTCCGTGCTGCTCGCGCTGACGCCCGCGTTCGCCGCCGGGCTCGCCGAGCCGGACGTGGTCGTCGTCGCCGCCAGCGGCACCAGCGGCGCCGGCAAGTCGCTCAAGCCCAGCCTGCTCGGCAGCGAGGTCATGGGCTCCGTCAGCGCCTACAGCGCCGGCGGTGTCCACCGCCACACCCCCGAGATGGAGCAGGGCCTCAGCGCCGCCGCGGGCGCGCCCGTACGGGTCTCGTTCACCCCGACGCTCGCCCCCATGAGCCGCGGCATCCTGGCCACCTGCACGGCCCCCGCCCGGCCCGGCGTCACCCGCGACTCGCTCCGGGCGGCCTACGAGATGGCCTACAAGGCGGAGCCGTTCGTCCACCTGCTCCCCGAGGGAGCCTGGCCCGCCACCGCCATGACCTACGGCGCCAACACCGCCGCCCTCCAGGTCGCGCTCGACGAGCGCGCGGGCCGGGTGATCGCCGTCATCGCCATCGACAACCTGACCAAGGGCACGGCCGGAGGCGCGATCCAGAGCGCCAACCTCGCCCTCGGCCTCCCGGAAGAGCTCGGACTTCCCACGACAGGAGTTGCTCCATGAGCGTGACCGCCCCCCTCGGCTTCAGGGCCGCGGGCATAGCCGCAGGCATCAAGGCCGGCGGCGCCCGCGACCTGGCCCTCGTCGTCAACGACGGGCCGAGCCGTGCCGCCGCCGGCGTCTTCACGGCCAACCGCGTGAAGGCCGCCCCGGTGCTCTGGTCGCAGCAGGTGCTGCGCGGCGGGCGGTTGCGAGCGGTGGTGCTCAACTCCGGCGGCGCCAACGCCTGCACCGGCCCCGAGGGCTTCCAGGACACCCACGCCACGGCCGAGAAGGCCGCCGCCGCGCTCGGCGACTCCGCGGGAGAGATCGCGGTCTGCTCCACCGGCCTGATCGGCGAGCGGCTGCCGATGGACGCGCTGCTGCCCGGCGTCGAGCTGGCCGCCTCCCAGCTCTCCCGCGACGGCGGCCTGGCCGCCGCCGACGCGATCCGCACCACCGACACCGTCTCCAAGATCTCCTTCAAGCGCGGCGACGGCTACATGGTGGGCGGCATGGCCAAAGGCGCGGGCATGCTCGCCCCCGGCCTGGCCACCATGCTCTGCGTCATCACCACCGACGCCGACCTGACCGCCGAGCAGCTCGACACCGTGCTGCGCCGCGCCACCTCGCGCACCTTCGACCGGCTCGACACCGACGGCTGCATGTCGACCAACGACACCGTCCTGCTGCTGTCCAGCGGCGCTGCGGGCGTGAGGCCCGAGCTCGCCGAGTTCGAGCAGAAGGTCACCGAGGTCTGCGCCGACCTCGCCCGCCAGCTCCTCGTCGACGCCGAGGGCGCCTCCAAGGCCATCGCCATCGAGGTCATCGGCGCCGCCTCCGAGGACGACGCCGTCACCGTCGGCCGCGCGGTCTCCCGCTCCAACCTGCTCAAGTGCGCCATCCACGGCGAGGACCCCAACTGGGGCCGGGTGCTGGCCGCCGTCGGCACCACCGACGCCGTCTTCGAGCCCGACCGGCTCAACGTCGCCATCAACGGCATCTGGATCTGCCGCGCCGGGGCCGTCGGCGACGACCGCGCCAAGGTCGACATGCGCCCCCGCGACGTGACGATCACCATCGACCTGTCGGCCGGCCCCCACACGGCCACCGTCCACACCACGGACCTGACGGCCGACTACGTCCACGAGAACTCGGCGTACTCCTCATGAGGGCCGGCACCGCGCAGGCGAAGGCCGGCACGCTCATCGAGGCGCTGCCCTGGCTGACGCGCTTCCACGGCGCGACCGTCGTCATCAAGTACGGCGGCAACGCCATGACCGACGAGTCCCTCAGGGCGTCGTTCGCCGAGGACGTCGTCTTCCTGCGCTACGCCGGGCTGCGCCCGGTCGTCGTGCACGGCGGCGGCCCGCAGATCAGCGAGCACCTCGACAAGCTCGGCATCGAGTCCACGTTCACCGCCGGGCTGCGCGTGACCACGCCCGAGGCCATGCAGGTCGTCCGGATGGTCCTGGTCGGCCAGGTCGGCCGCGACATCGTCGGGCTGCTCAACCAGCACGGCCCGTTCGCCGTCGGCCTGTCGGGCGAGGACGCCCACCTGTTCACCGCCGAGCGCAAGAGCGCCGTCGTCGACGGCAGCCCCGTCGACATCGGCCAGGTCGGCGAGATCGTCGACGTCCAGGCCGGAGCCGTGCGCGCGCTGCTCGCCGACGGCCGCATCCCCGTCGTCTCCAGCGTGGCGCGCGGCGACGACGGGGAGATCTACAACGTGAACGCCGACACCGCGGCCGCCGCGCTCGCCGTGGCGCTGCAGGCCGACAAGCTCGTCGTCCTCACCGACGTCGAGGGCCTGTACGCCAACTGGCCCGACGACTCGGAGGTCATCAGCCGGCTCGACGCCGCCGAGCTGGCCGAGCTCATGCCGACGCTGTCGAGCGGCATGGTGCCCAAGATGGAGGCGTGCCTGACCGCGGTCAAGGGCGGCGTGCCGCAGGCCCACGTGCTCGACGGCCGGGAGCCGCACGCGCTGCTGCTGGAAATCTTCACCAACGAAGGAATCGGAACGATGGTGGTGCCCTCATGAGCCTCTTCGACAGGTTCGAGCAGGCCTTCATGCCCAACTACGGAGTCCCCCCGGTCGCGCTGGCGCGCGGCGAGGGCACCCGCGTCTGGGACGTCGACGGCCGGGCCTACCTCGACTTCATCGGCGGCATCGCCGTCACCTCGCTCGGCCACGCCCACCCGGCGCTTGTCGAGGCCGTCTCCTCCCAGGTGGCCACGCTCGCCCACACGAGCAACCTGTTCCTGCACGAGCCCGAGGTGCTGCTCGCCGAGAAGCTGCTGGAGCTGCTCCAGGCCCCCGGCCGCGTCTTCCTCGCCAACTCCGGCACCGAGGCCAACGAGGCCGCGCTCAAGCTCGCCATCAAGTACGGCAAGCGCCACGGCCGCACCTACTTCGTCGCCGCCGAGAACGGCTTCCACGGCCGCACCCTCGGCGCCCTGTCGCTGACCGGCAAGCAGGCGATCCGCGACCAGTTCGGCCCGTTCCCGGTCGAGGTCCGCTTCGTCCCCTACGGCGACGCCGACGCGCTGAAGGCGGCCGTGACCGGCGAGTGCGCCGCCGTCTTCCTGGAGCCCACGCAGGGCGAGGCGGGCGTGGTCCCGCCGCCCGACGGCTACCTGGCGGCCGCCCGCGAGATCTGCGACGCCGCCGGCGCGCTGCTGGTGGCCGATGAGATCCAGTCGGCGATCGGCCGCACCGGCCACTGGTTCGCCCACCAGGCCGACGGCTGCACGCCCGACATCCTCACGCTGGCCAAGGGCCTCGGCGGCGGCCTGCCGATCGGCGCCTGCGTCGGCTTCGGCGAGGCGGGCACGCTGTTCGACAAGGGCGACCACGGCTCGACGTTCGGCGGCAACCCGGTCTCCTGCGCCGCCGCGCTGGCCGTGCTCGCCAACGTCGACCTCGGCCACGTCCGCACGGTCGCCGCGCGGCTGCGCGACGGCCTGGAGGCGATCGGCCACCCGCTGCTGAAGGGGGTGCGCGGGCGCGGCCTGTGGCTGGGCGTCGTCCTCACCGAACCGGTCTCGGCGCGGGTCCAGAAGGCCGCCGCCGACGCCGGCTTCCTCGTCAACGCCCTGCAGCCCGACGCCGTACGCCTCGCGCCCCCGCTGGTCGTGACCGAGCAGGAGATCGACGCCTTCGTGACGGCGTTCCCCCGGATTCTCTCGGAGGCAGCCAAATGACCCGCCACTTCCTCAAGGACGACGACCTCACGCCCGAGGAGCAGGCCGAGGTTCTCGACCTGGCCGCCGCGATGAAGAAGGACCGGTTCGGCTACCGGCCCTTCGAGGGCCCCCAGTCGGTCGCCGTCCTGTTCGACAAGCCGTCCGCGCGCACCCGCGTGTCCTTCCACACCGGCATCGGCGAGCTCGGCGGCCTGCCGCTCATCGTCGACGGCGTCTCCACGCTCATGGGACGCGGCGAGCCCACTGAAGACATCGCCCGCGTGCTCGGCAGGCAGGTGTCCGCCATCGTCTGGCGCACCAGCGGCCAGGAGCTGATCGAGACCATGGCCGCCCACGCCGGCGTGCCCGTGGTCAACGCGCTCACCGACGACTACCACCCCTGCCAGATCCTCGCCGACCTGCAGACGGTGCGCGAGCGGTTCGGCCGCACCGCCGGGCTGACCCTCGCCTACACCGGCGACGGCGCCAACAACATGGCCCACTCCTACCTGCTCGGCGGCGCCACCGCCGGCATGCACGTACGGATCGCCGCCCCGCCCGGCTACCAGCCCGACGCCGTCATCCTCGGCCGCGCCGCCGCCATCGCCGCCCGCACCGGCGGCTCGGTGGTCGCGCTGTCCGACGCGGCGGCCGCCGTCCAGGGCGCGCACGTGGTCGCCACCGACACCTGGGTGTCGATGGGCCAGGACGGCAAGGAACGGCGCATCGCCGACCTCATGCCCTGCCAGGTCAACGACGAGCTGCTGGAGCACGCCGACGCCGAGGCGATCGTGCTGCACTGCCTGCCCGCCTACCGCGGCCACGAGATCACCGCCGAGGTCCTCGAAGGCCCGCGCAGCGCCGTCTGGGACCAGGCGGAGAACCGGCTGCACGCGCAGAAGGCCCTGCTCCACTGGCTGATGAGCGAGACATGACGATCCCGATGACCAAGGCCGGCAGACAGGCCAAGATCACCGACCTGCTGCAGCGCCAGCCCGTCCGCTCCCAGCCGGAGCTGGCCAAGCTGCTCGCCGAGAGCGGCGTGGAGGTCACCCAGGCCACCCTGTCCCGCGACCTCGACGAGCTCGGCGCGCTCAAGCTGCGCGCCGAGGACGGCTCCCTCGTCTACGCGCTGCCCGGCGAGGGCGGCGGGCGCATCCCGCTCGCCCGGCTCGGCACCGGCGAGTCGCCGGCCGCCCGGCTGCACCGTATCGCCGAGGAACTGCTGGTCAGCGCCGAGGCGTCGGCCAACCTGATCCTCGTCAGGACACCGCCGGGAGCCGCCCAGTTCCTGGCCTCCGCCATCGACCACGCCGACTGGGAGTCCATCCTCGGCACCGTCGCCGGCGACGACACGATCCTGGTCATCAGCCGCGACCCGCTCGGCGGGCAGGCGGTGGCCGAGGCGCTGCTGAAGACGGCCGACAGGCGCAGCCAGCACGCCGAGTGACGAAGTTCGACCCATGACCGCGAGAGTGGTCCCGGCTCGCCCGGGAGGGCCCGGCACGTCCGCCGCCCTCCCGGCGCCGCCGGGCGCCACACCGCCGGCCACGACCAGGCCACAGGGTTCGTGCACCCGCCTTCCATGATCGCCGCGACCCGCGACACGGGGAACGGCCGGGGTGCACTATGGTCGCGGAGACGGTGGCAGGACAGTTTGAGGAGATGACGGTGAGTGATGGCAAGCCGATGCGGCTGTGGGGCGGGCGTTTCGAAGGGGGACCGTCCGACGCGCTGACCCGGCTGTCGGTGAGCGTGCACTTCGACTGGCGGCTGGTGCCGTACGACCTGGCGGCGTCCAGGGCGCACGCCCGCGTGCTGCACAGGGCGGGGCTGCTCAGCGCGGACGAGCTCGAGCGCATGATCGGCGCCCTCGACGACCTGGAGCGCGCCTGCAAGGCCGGAGAGTTCCGGCCGACGGTCGCCGACGAGGACGTGCACACCGCCCTGGAGCGCGGCCTGCTGGAGCGGCTCGGCTCGCTCGGCGGCAAGCTCCGCGCCGGCCGCAGCCGCAACGACCAGATCGCCACCGACCTGCGCCTCTACCTGCGCGACCACGCCCGCACGATCGTCTCGCGGCTGGTCGAGCTGGAGACGGCGCTCATGGCGCAGGCCGAGCAGCACGCCGAGACGGCCGCGCCCGGCATGACCCACCTGCAGCACGCCCAGCCCGTCTCGTTCGGCCACCAGCTCCTGGCCCACGTGCACGCCTTCGCCCGCGACGTCGACCGGCTGTCCGACTGGGACCGGCGCGCCGCCGTCTCGCCGCTCGGCGCGGGCGCGCTGGCCGGCTCGTCGCTGCCGCTCGACCCGCAGGCCGTGGCGGAGGAGCTCGGCTTCTCCTCGGCGGCTCCCAACTCGATGGACGCCGTCGCCGACCGCGACTTCGCCGCCGAGTTCCTGTTCGCCGCGGCGATGATCGGCACCCACCTGTCGCGGCTGGGCGAGGAGATCGTCCTGTGGGCCTCGCAGGAGTTCCGCTGGATCGAGATGGACGACGCCTACTCCACCGGCTCGTCGATCATGCCGCAGAAGAAGAACCCCGACGTGGCCGAGCTGGCCCGAGGCAAGTCCGGCCGCCTCATCGGCAACCTCATGGCGCTGCTGACGACGCTCAAGGGCCTGCCGCTGACCTACAACCGCGACCTCCAGGAGGACAAGGAGCCGGTGTTCGACTCGGTCGACACGCTGCTGCTCGTCCTGCCCGCGATGGCCGGCCTGGTCGCCACCATGCGCGTCAACACCGCCCGCATGGAGGCGTCGGCCCCCGACGGGTTCGCGCTCGCCACCGACCTGGCCGAGCTGCTGGTGCGGCGCGGCGTGCCGTTCCGCGAGGCGCACGAGGCCGTCGGCCACCTGGTCGTGTGGTGCCAGGTCAACGACAAGGACCTCGGCGACCTCACCGACGACGAGCTGGCCAAGGTGTCGGCCCACCTGACGCCCGACGTGCGCGACGTGCTCAACGTGCCCGGCGCGCTGGCCGCCCGCAAGGCCCACGGCGGCACGGCCCCCGACCGTGTCCGCGACCAGCTCGTCGCGCTGCGCGAGTCGGTCGACGCGCAGGCGGCCTGGGCGGCGGGCGAGTCCTGACCGCAGTGTCGTCATCCGCGCTGTCCTTCGAGCCGCTCCCGCGCGGCTTCTTCGACCGGCCCTCCCACGAGGTGGCGCCCGACCTGCTCGGGCGCGTCCTCGTGCACAGCGGTGCCGACGGGTCCGTCGCCGTGCGCCTCACCGAGGTCGAGGCGTACGGCGGGCCCGGCGAGGACCCCGCCGCCCACACCTACCGGGGCAAGACGCCGCGCAACGCCGTGATGTTCGGCCCGCCGGGACACCTGTACGTGTACTTCACGTACGGGATGCACTTCTGCGCCAACCTGGTCTGCCTGCCCGAGGAGCACGGCTCGGCGGTGCTGCTGCGGGCCGGTGAGGTGGTGGCGGGCCTCGACCTGGCGCGCGAGCGGCGCTCGAACGGGACCAGGCGGCCCGCGGACCGTGACCTCGCCCGCGGTCCCGCCAGGCTGGCCGTGGCGCTCGGGCTGCGGCGCGAGCACAACGGGCTCGACGCCGTCCTGGACGGGGTGGCACCCGGCTTCATGCCGGGAGACCGGCTCACCGGGTGGCCGGCCGGGGCGGCGGCCGTGCTCGAAGGCAGCCCGCCCGCCCGCGCGCGGATCCGGTCAGGTCCCCGGACCGGGATCTCGACCGCCAAGGACACGCCGTGGCGGTTCTGGATCGACGCCGACCCGACCGTCTCGCCGTACCGGGCTCACGTGCCGCGGCGGCGCAACGCCGCGGCCACCTCCGTGGGCGAGGCGCCCAGCTCGTGAGGGCTGAAGATGTGCAGATGGTCGCCGGTGTCGATCTCCAGCATCTCGCTGCGCAGCCCGAACCGCGTCCGCACGTCGACCTTGACGTCCTGGATGTCCTCCCACGGCACGTGCCGCCGGCCGGCGAAGCCGTGCGTCACGGTGATGCCGCTCTCGTCGGCCGCCAGCCGCACCGGCACCAGCACGTCACGCAGGCCCATCGCGCCCACCAGCACGGCGGCGGGCACGGCCAGGATCACCCCGCGCAGGTCGCCGCCGAGATACCAGTAGACGGCGAGCCCGGCGCACGCCAGAGCCCCTAAGATCTTGAAAACGGCCAGCTCGCGACGGACCCTCCACATGGGGACCGAGACTATCCAAGTAGCGGTCACTCCACGCGATCGGGCACGCTGTAACCACCCGACACCTACCGGAAAGCCAGCACCGTGACCGACATCCTCGACGACCTCGCCTGGCGAGGCCTGATCGCGCAGTCAACCGACCTCGACGCCCTGCGCGCGTCCATGGCCAAGGGGCCGATCACGGTCTATGCGGGCTTCGACCCGACCGCCGCCTCCCTGCACGTCGGTCACTTCGTCCCGCTGCTCACGCTGCGGCGCTTCCAGCTCGCCGGCCACCGGCCGATCGGGCTCGTCGGCGGCGCGACCGGGCTGATCGGCGACCCGAGCGGCCGCAACACCGAGCGTTCGCTCAACTCCGGCGACGTCGTGGCCCAGTGGGTGGAGCGGCTGCGCGGCCAGGTGGGCCGGTTCCTCGACTTCGGCGAGGTGCCCAACGCCGCCCTCATGGTGAGCAACCTCGACTGGACCGGCGAGCTGTCGGCCATCGACTTCCTGCGCGACATCGGCAAGCACTTCCCGGTCAACCGGATGCTGGCGCGCGAGTCGGTGTCGGCCCGGCTGGCCGGTGAGGGGCTGAGCTACACCGAGTTCAGCTACCAGATCCTGCAGTCCAACGACTACCTGGAGCTGTTCCGGCGCTACGGCTGCACGCTGCAGATCGGCGGCAGCGACCAGTGGGGCAACATCACCGCGGGCGCCGACCTGGTGCGCCGCATCGAGGGCGCGCACGTGCACGCGCTCACGCTGCCGCTCATCACCAAGGCCGACGGCACCAAGTTCGGCAAGACCGCGGGCGGCGCCCTCTGGCTCGACCCGGAGATGACCTCCCCGTACGCCTTCTACCAGTACTTCCTCAACTCCGACGACCGTGACGTGATCCACTACCTCAAGGTGTTCACCTTCCGCGGCCGGGAGGAGATCGAGGAGCTGGAGAAGGCGGTCGCCGAGCGGCCCTTCGCCCGTGAGGCGCAGCGCACGCTGGCCGAGGAGCTCACCGAGCTGCTGCACGGCAAGCAGGAGCTGGCGGCCGTGGTCGCCGCGTCCAAGGCGCTGTTCGGCCAGGGCGCGCTGGAGGAGCTGCCGGCCGCGACACTCGGCGCCGCGCTGGCCGAGGTGCCGAAGGCCACCGTGCCGGCGCTGGGCGCGACGCTGGTCGACCTGCTGGCCGACAGCGGCCTGGTCGAGTCCAAGTCGGCGGCGCGGCGCGCGGTCAAGGAGGGCGGCGCCTACCTCAACAACGTCAAGATCACCGACGAGTCCTACGTCCCGTCGGGCGACGACCTGCTGCACGGGCGCTACCTGGTGCTGCGGCGCGGCAAGAAGTCGATCGGCGGCGTCGAGGTCGGCTGACGGCCCACAGGATCAGGCGGAGGCGGGCTCTCGTTCCGGGGGCCCGCCTCCGGTCGTTCACGGGGCGGTGTAGAGCGCGACCGTGAGTCCCGGCAGGTCGGCCGAGTGCCAGGCCGACTTCTGCTCGAACCCGGCCTCGCGCACCGCCTCGACCCGGGGCAGCCGGGCCCCGCTCGACTTGGCGCCGCGCCACACGACCCACACCCGTTCCCGCCCGGCCAGCGCCTCGGCGACGTCGTCGCGCTCGGGGAAGCCGAACCCGTCGGGGTCCGGGGCCGTGCCGATCCGGAGCACGTCGTCCGGCGTCGCCCCGGCGCCGTAGTAGTCGAACCCGGCCCTGACCGAGCTCTGGCCGTAGACGATCGCGTCACCCGGCCGCACGTCCATCCTGCGCAGCGCCCACGGGACGTCCTCGAACCGGCCGTTCGGCTCGCGCACCTCGACGTGCTGGGCGAACCCGGCCGCCACCGTCACCGCCACCAGCGCGCAGCACGCGGCCACGGCCATCCTCGGCACGCTCGCCGCCGCCAGCCCAGCCAGCAGCGCCAGCGCCGGAGCGGTGACGAAAAGGTAGCGGTCCACGTACGCAGGTGTCACCAGGTGGGAGACCGCGAGCAGCAGCAGCGGCGGCAGGACCAGCCACCCGAGCAGCGTCGCCGCCCACACCCGGCCCCCGGGGCGGGTGCGCGCCGACCACCACAGCAGTCCCGCGCCCGCCAGCGCCACCGCGAACAGCGGCAGGCCCGCCTCGGCCGCGCCCGCCGCCATCTTCGGGAACTTCAGCAGCACCTCGGGACCCCGCTGCGGGATCCAGCTGATCGCGTGCCGCTCGCCGTAGCCGACCAGGCCGAGCACCACGGCCGGCACGCCGCCGGCGGCCAGCGCGGGCAGCGCCCGCAGCAGCAGGTCCCGCCGCGGCAGCAGCGCGACGGCCGCCACGAGCTGCGCGGGCAGCACCAGCACGGCGAACAGGTGCGTGCAGCACACCAGCGCCACGCTCACCCCGTACACCACCCACCGGCGGGCCGCCTCCGGCCGCTCGGCCGCCCGGTGCAGCGCCCAGAACGACAGCACGACCGCCGCGGCGGCGAACGCGTAGGAGCGGGCGAACGCCCCGTAGTAGGACACCGACGGCAGCACCGCGAAGACCGCCGCCGCCGTCACCCCCGCCCGCGTGCTGTGCAGCCGCCTGCCCAGCGCGACCAGCAGCCCCGCCGCCACCGCGATCGCCAGCGCCGACGGCAGCCGCAGCCACAGCTCGGCCGTGCCCGCCTTGGCCCAGAAGTGCATGAACACGTAGTAAGGCAGGAAGTGCCCGTCGATGTGCTGGGCCAGCTCCCACAGCCCGGCGAGCGAGCGGGACGCGGCGCTGATCGTGGCCAGCTCGTCGCCGTTCAGCGTCGCCGCGCCCGTCCCGCTGAACGCGACGGCTCCCGCCGCCGCCCCCGCGAGCCAGGCGCTCGCGTGCCCGCGCGTACGGGGTTCAGGAGTGGTGGGCGGGGCTAGTGTGGCGGCACTGGTCACCGGGGCAGGATACGCGCATAAGCTCGGAAGCATGCCCGAAGTGATCGTTTTCGATTTGTACGGCGTCATCGCCAGGACGCAGACCGACGAGGCCAAGCAGCAGCTCGTTGACCTGGCCGGGGTGTCGGCGGACCGCTTCTGGGAGGCGTACTGGGCCTGCCGGCCGCCCTACGACGCCGGGCAGCCGAGCGACCTCTACTGGGCGGCCGTCGCCGAGCGGCTCGGCGCGCGGTTCGCCGACGTGGCGGCGCTGACCGAGGCCGACCTGGAGAGCTGGTCCCACGTCGACCCCGAGATGGTGGCCCTCGTGCACGAGCTGGCCGACGGCGGACGCAGGCTCGGGCTGCTGTCGAACATCATCGAGGACCTGGTGCCCGTGTGGGAGGAGCGGCACGGCGACTGGCTGGGCCGCTTCGACGCGCTCACCTACTCCTGCCGGATCGGCGTGGCCAAGCCCGACCCCCGCGCGTACGAGATCTGCGCCTCCCGGCACGGGGTCGCCCCGGGCGACGTGCTGTTCTTCGACGACAACGAGGCGAACGTGGTGGCGGCGCGGCAGGCGGGGATGGCGGCCGAGCTGTTCGTCTCCCCCGAGCAGGTGCGCGCGAGCGTCGCCCGCTGACCGAGGGCGCCCCGGCGCTACTGGCTGGTCGTGTGCGTGGGGCGGACGACGATCACGACGCGGCGGGCGGCGTCGCCGACCGGCCGCTCGTACGGCAGGCCGTAGCGGGTGGCCAGGACGTCGAAGAAGTCGCCGGACGGGTCGGGCTCGACGCGCTCGACCAGGCCGCGGATCTCCAGATAGCGGTACGGCTGGTCGGGGTCGTTGACGGAGACGGCCACCTCCGGGTGGTCGGCGACGTTGCGGCACTTGCGGCGGTCGGTGGTGGTCGTGAAGCGCAGGTGCTCGCCGTCCCACACCGTCCAGACCGGGTTCACCTGCGGCGCGCCGCCGGGCCCGACGGTCGCCAGGTGCGCGAACAGCGGGCGGGTCAGCAGGTCGAGGTGGCTCTCGGGAATCACGTTGCGATCTCCTTCGTGATGGCTGGCGCAGGGGACGATATCAAAGCTTTGATGATTATCAAGACTCGAAGCCTTGTACGCTTGCCGCCATGGTGGACATGCCCGCGCAGGAGCGGCTCGGCCTCGACATCAAGCGGGCCGAGCAGGAGCTGATCGCGGCCAAGCAGGTCGCGGTGCGGGCGGCGGGCCTGACGGTCCCGCAGTACGCGGCGCTGTTCGCGCTGGCCGGCAACCCCGGCATCTCGGGCGCCGCGCTGGCCAGGGCGTGCCTGGTCACCCCGCAGGCGATGACCGTCGTGCTCAAGAACCTCGAGGAGCGCGGCCTGGTCGAGCGCACCCCGCACCCCTGGCACCGCAACGTGCTGGAGACCCGGCTGACCGAGCCGGGGCGCGTGGCGCTGGAGACGGCCGACGCCCGCGCCGTCGTCATCGAGCGCGCGATCGCCGACGAGTTCGACGACGAGGAGCGCGACACCCTCCGCGCCCTGCTCGCGCGGTGCGGCGAAGCGATCCGCCGGGCTTCGTCCGAACTGTGAGCGGCGTGTGATTTGACGTCCGGCGAATCGCGACCTAATGTTTGACCTCGCCCCGGGAGCGAGCCGGACGCCTGACACGGCGGACGGGCCCCAGGGCAGCCCCTTGAGAACGAACCACTCGGCTGTGGGCGCTCTTGCGCGTCATGGCACGAGTCGTCTCGGGTGTCTGTTGGATCACCGCGAAATCGGTTGATTCGACAGGAACCGGATGCCACGGTAAGTTACGAGGGTTGCCTCGGAGACGGGGTGCGCAATCCTAGATGGGTTGAGCGATCGGAAACAAATCCTCGGATTTGACAGCCGATCGGCGGGCCTGATAAGATTGCGAAAGACGAGATCGCGCCTCTCGCAGGACTGGGGAGCAAGCGTCCGTTTCTTGAGAACTCAACAGTGTGTCAAAAGCCAGTGCATGAAGTTTTTCATGCAACACCTCGTCAAATATGACGGAGATAATGTTGCCTGGTATCAAACCTTTTTTGGAGAGTTTGATCCTGGCTCAGGACGAACGCTGGCGGCGTGCTTAACACATGCAAGTCGAGCGGAAAGG